>NZ_JBICMC010000014.1:0-102282 GCF_043106005.1 Pseudomonas sp. GLN_2
AGCAACAGCAACAGCAACAGCAACAGCAACAGCAATAGGCAACGCTGGGGGAGGCACAGACAAAACCCTACAATCCGAGTAAAGTGCCGCCCCCGCCGTTTACAGCAAAAGGATCCCTTCCATGACACACCCTTTGGATATCGCCGTCGTCGGCGCCACCGGCAGCGTCGGTGAAGCCTTGGTGCAGATCCTCGAGGAACTGGCATTCCCGGTTGCCACCCTGCACCTGCTGGCCAGCATGGAATCGGCGGGCAGCAGCGTGATGTTCGCTGGCAAGAAACTGAAGGTGCGCGAAGTCGACAGCTTCGACTTCGCCCAGGTCAAACTGGCCTTCTTCGCCACCGGCGCCGCCGTCAGCCGCAGCTTTGCCGGCAAGGCGCTGCAGGCGGGCTGCACGGTCATCGACCTGTCCGGCGGCCTGGACGACGCCCTGGCCCTGGTGCCGGAAGCCAACGCCGAACGCCTGGCCAGCCTGTCGTTGCCAGCGCGCATTGTCAGCCCATGCTCGGCCGCAGTAGCCCTGGCCGTCGCGCTGGCGCCGCTCAAAGGCCTGCTGGACATCGAGCGGGTGCAAGTGATGGCCGCATTGGCGGTGTCTGCGCAAGGCCGTGAAGCGGTCAGCGAGCTCGCCCGGCAAACCGCCGAACTGCTCAATGCCCGCCCGCTGGAGCCGCGCTTCTTCGACCGCCAGGTGGCATTCAACCTGCTGGCCCAGGTCGGTGCTGCCGACGAGCAGGGCCATACCGCGCTGGAGCGCCGCCTGGTCAGCGAACTGCGCGTGCTGCTGGGCCTGCCTGACCTGAAGATTTCCGTGAGCTGTGTTCAAGTCCCGGTGTTTTTCGGCGATAGCTTCAGTGTGGCCGTGCAAAGCCGTCGCCCGGTAGACCTGGCAGCGGTCAACCAGGCCCTGGAGGCAGCCGACAGCATCGAACGGGTGGAAAACGATGATTATCCGACCCCGGTAGGTGACGCAGTGGGCCAAGACGTGGTCTATGTTGGACGTGTACGTCACGGTGTTGATGAAGACCAGCAACTCAACCTCTGGCTAACCACTGACAACGTGCGCAAAGGCGCCGCGCTCAATGCCGTGCAAGTGGCGCAATTGTTGATTAAACACATGCCGTAAAAGATACTGGCGAGCACTTTTGTCCTGCTCTGCATGCAGGTTTCGGGACGATTCATACAAGGGAAGAGGTCATGCTTCGAATTCGCAAACTGGTTCTGGCCATGGCTGCAGCATCCGCGCTGTCGTCTGGCATGGCGAATGCGCTGGGCCTGGGGGAGCTGACCCTGAAGTCGGCACAGAATCAGCCGTTGGACGCCGAGATCGAATTGCTCGACGTGCGCGACCTCAAAGCCACCGAAGTGGCGCCGAGCCTGGCGCCACCGGAAGAGTTCAGCAAGGCCGGGGTGGCGTTTCCGACCTACCTCGAAGACCTGACCTTCACACCGGTGATCAACCCCAACGGCAAAAGTGTGCTGCGCGTGACGTCCAGTCAGCCGCTGCCAGGTCCGGTGGTCAAGTTCCTGGTGCAGGTGATGTGGCCGCAGGGCCGTCTGCTGCGTGACTATAGTGTGCTGCTCGACCAGGCCAAGGCGCAGGGCGACAAGCCGGCGGCAGGCAATGTCACACCGGCCATGACCGGTGCCAGCAACTACACCACCCAGCGTCGCGACACCTTGTGGCAGATTGCTGCGCGTAACACCCAGGGTGGGTCGATCCAGCAGACCATGATCGCGATCCAGGCATTGAACCCGGACGCCTTCATCGGCAACAACATCAACCAGCTGAAGGTTGGCCAGGTACTGCGCCTGCCCGACCAGCAGCAGATCCAGAGCATCGCCCAGGGCGAAGCGAACCGCGAGGTGGCCGAGCAGTATGCGGCCTGGCGTGAAGGCCGTCGCCTGGGGCCACGTGCCCGCCAGCTGGATGCCACCCGCCGTGGCGCCGCCGAAGCTGCACCGTCGCGTATCGCCCAAGGCGACAACCTGCGCCTGGTCAGCCCGGGCAAGCAGGCAGGTGCAGGCCAGGCCAAGGCGTTGAATGACGAGCTGGCCATGGCCCAGGAAAGCTTGGACACCAGCCGTCGCGACAACGAAGAACTGAAAAGCCGCATGGCCGACCTGCAGAGTCAGCTGGACAAGCTGCAGCGCCTGATCGAGCTGAAGAACAACCAGTTGGCACGCCTGGAAGGCCAGGGCGCAGACGCATCGGCAGCGGCTGCCGCTACTCCGGAGCAGCCCGTGGTCAATCCGGCGCCTGCTGCTGCCGATACCGCACCCAAGCCTGTGCCGGACGCCCAGCCAGCATCCGCCAGCCAGCCGAAGGGTGCGCTCGATTCGGTCCTGGGCAACCCGTGGCTTTTGGGGGTGATTGCCGGTTCCAGCATTCTGGTGCTGGCACTGCTGCTGTGGCTGCTGGCGCGCAAGCGCAAAGCCCAGCAAGAAGCCGAGAAGCACCTGCGCATGGCGCGGGCGCTGGAAGAAGAGCAGGGCGCAGGTTTCGACAGCGATACCGAGAGCTTCGACGGCGTCGAAGCCCGGGAGCCTGGCGTAACCCTGTCGCCGGCGGTGGTTGCCGCTTCGGCTGCAGCTGCCGTCGCTGCGGAAAAAGTGGCAGAACCGGTCGCTGAGGCAGACCCCGAGCCTGAACCGCAAGCAGACCCGCACGCCGCGCTGCTGGCGCAAGTTGACCAATGCCTGGCCGAAGGCCGCCTCAATCGTGCTACCGAGCTGCTGGAGCCCGCCGTGGCCGCCGCGCCGGAGCGTGACGACCTGCGCCTGAAGCTGATGGACGTGTACGCCCGTCAGGGTGACCAGAGCGCGTTCGCTGAACAGGAGCGTCAGTTGCCGGCCAGCGAGCAGAACGTTGCCCAAGTCGCCGGCCTGAAAGAGCGTTACCCCGCCATGCTCGGCCTGGCTGCTGCCGGCCTGGGTGCGGCGGCGCTGGCTGCTGAAATGGATGAGCAGTACGTGCAAGAGCTGCTGCACGATGAGCCCGAAGCGCCGGTGGTTGCCGACGTGGTGCCTGACGAGTTGTCCGGGTTCGAGGCGCAGGAGCAGGCTGAGCCAGAGGCTGTCGCGCAAGCAGAGCCTGACGCTGAGCTGGACGCCTTCGGTGAAGTGCCAACGCTCGATGCAACGGACCTGGCCGCGCAGGATCTGGACAGCGCCTTCGACCTGAGCCTGGGTGAAGACCTGGCCGATCAAGACCCGCTGGCCGCGTCCGTGCTGGAAGAGCCGATGGCACAGGGGGGCGTACCCGACGAGCTGGTAATCGCTGAGCCTGTGCTGGATGAGCCCGTACAGGAAGAAGCTCAGCCAGAGGAACAGCCCTTTGCCGTGGATGCCGAGCTGCAAGCCGACGCCGACGCTGATTTCGAGGCCATGCTGGCTCAGGCCGAGCCTCAGCCTGCCGTGGACCTGTCTGATTTCGACCTCGACGTCAGCGAGCCGGTTGCCCCGGCTGCCCCGGAGGTGCTGGAGCAAGATCCACTGGATGTGGCGTCCGAACTGGCTGCCTTCGACAGCGAGCCGGAGTTTGACCCGGTCTCCGAGTTCGACCTGCCATCGGACTTCGACTTGTCCCTGTCGCTGGAAGACGATTCGCCGGCCGCCAAGAGCTTTGCCTCGGAGCTCAATGACGTCAACGCCGAGCTGGACAAGCTGTCGCAGAGCCTCGAAACGCCATCGCTGGAGCCGCACTTCACCAGCGAAGACGCGGTGGCGCAGCCCGAGCCCGAGCCTTTGGACGACCTGGACTTCGACTTCTTCTCCGGCAGTGACGAAGTCGCCACCAAGCTCGACCTGGCCCGTGCCTATATCGACATGGGTGACAGCCAGGGCGCGCGCGACATCCTCGATGAAGTGGTCAAGGATGGCGACGACAGCCAGCGTCAGGAAGCCGAGGACATGCTCTCCCGGCTGGTCTGATGCAAGCAGGTCAGGCCTCTTGGCGGGCTGACCGCGCCCGCGAAGAGGCCCGCACATGCAGTGCGCAACCACCGGCAGCCCTACAAGGCTGCCGTTGTCGTTATAATCCCCGCCATTCCGTACACCCCACAGGTTTCATGCTCTTGGACATCATCGACACCGCTACCGCCGAATCCGCGGCCGAAGGCTACTCCCGCATCGCCCTGGGCGTGGAATACAAAGGCGCGCGCTACCGCGGCTGGCAACGTCAGGCCAGCGGCGTGCCGAGTGTCCAGCAAGCCCTGGAGCAAGCGCTGTCCAAGGTCGCCAACGAGCCGATTTCGGTGGTCTGCGCCGGGCGTACCGACGCCGGCGTTCACGGCTGCGGGCAGGTCGTGCACTTCGATACCCGTGCCGTGCGTGACGAGCGCGCCTGGACCATGGGCACCAACTTCAACCTGCCGCACGACATCAGTGTGGTCTGGTCGCGGCCAATGCCGGCCGACTTTCATGCCCGCTTCAAGGCCTGCGCCCGGCGCTACCGCTACGTCATCTACAACGACCCGATTCGCCCGGCGCACCTGGCCGAAGAAGTGACCTGGAACCACCGTCCGCTGGACGTCGATCGCATGGCCGAGGCGGCGCAGTTCCTGCTGGGTACCCACGACTTCAGCGCCTTCCGTGCCAGCCAGTGTCAGGCCAAGTCACCGATCAAGCACATCTACCACCTGCGTGTTACCCGCCATGGTCAGATGATCGTGCTGGACGTGCGTGCCACCGCCTTCCTGCACCACATGGTGCGTAACATTGCCGGTGTGCTGATGGCCATCGGCGCCGGCGAGCGTCCGGTTGCCTGGGCACGCGAGGTGCTGGAAGGGCGCAACCGCCGTGAAGGTGGGGTAACGGCCCATCCATACGGGCTTTACCTGGTGCAGGTGGAGTATCCCGAAGCGTTTGCGTTGCCCAAGCGTTACATCGGCCCACACTTTTTGAGTGGTTACGAGGCGTTGGCAGACTGACGAGCGAAAAGCCATTTGCTAACATCCGCCCTTTCGCCGCAACAATCAGGGTTCTTGTTCCATGAGCAATGTTCGCAGCAAGATCTGCGGGATTACCCGCATCGAAGACGCACTGGCCGCTGCCGAAGCGGGGGCCGATGCCATCGGCTTCGTCTTCTATGCCAAGAGCCCGCGGGCGGTGGACGTGCGCCAGGCGCGGGCGATCATTGCCGAGCTGCCGCCGTTCGTGACCACGGTCGGGCTGTTCGTCAATGCCTCGCGCTGTGAGCTGAACGAGATCCTCGAAGTGGTTCCGCTGGACCTGCTACAGTTTCACGGCGATGAAACCCCGCAGGACTGTGAAGGCTACCACCGCCCTTGGATCAAGGCCCTGCGTGTGCGCCCTGGCGATGACCTGGAGGCGGCCTGTCAGCTTTACGCGGGTGCCCGCGGCATTTTGCTGGACACCTATGTGCCAGGCGTGCCAGGTGGAACCGGCGAGGCGTTCGACTGGTCATTGGTACCGGCGCGTCTTGGCAAGCCGATCATCCTCGCGGGTGGGCTGTCGGCCGATAACGTTGGCCAGGCCATTGCCCGGGTAAAGCCTTATGCGGTGGATGTCAGTGGTGGCGTCGAACAGGCCAAGGGCATCAAGGACGCGGCGAAGATCGAGGCCTTCATGCGTGCGGTGAAACAGGCTTGATGGCAGATGTGACGGCTGGCTGCGCGCCATCGTCCATAGCTTTCGCAGCCCTGCGGGCCGCTGCCAGCACCTGTGGTGGCAAACAACACATTAGCGGTGGAGTGGCGCGCTGGAAGCCCCGGCGGCCGGTCCACCATCGTTTCATAAAAGATTTTGAGCTCAAGGGCAGGGTAGGGCCGGTGACGCCGTCCCCCGCCTGCCAATACTGGAGAAAGAAAGCATGAGCAACTGGTTAGTCGACAAACTGATCCCTTCGATCATGCGTTCCGAGGTGAAAAAGAGCTCGGTGCCTGAGGGCCTGTGGCACAAGTGCCCGTCCTGCGAGGCCGTGCTGTATCGTCCGGAGCTGGAAAAGACCCTGGATGTCTGCCCCAAGTGCAATCACCACATGCGCATCGGCGCACGTGCGCGCATCGACATCTTCCTTGACGCCGAAGGCCGGGCCGAACTGGGCGCTGACCTGGAACCGGTCGACCGCCTGAAGTTCCGTGATGGCAAGAAGTACAAGGACCGCCTGACCGCTGCGCAGAAGCAGACTGGCGAAAAAGACGCGCTGATCTCCATGAGCGGCACCCTGATGGGCATGCCGATCGTGGTTAGCGCCTTCGAGTTCTCGTTCATGGGCGGCTCCATGGGTGCCATCGTCGGCGAGCGCTTCGTCCGCGCGGCCAACTATGCCCTGGAAAACCGCTGCCCAATGGTTTGCTTCTCCGCTTCGGGGGGGGCGCGCATGCAGGAAGCGCTGATCTCGCTGATGCAGATGGCCAAGACCTCTGCCGTGCTGGCGCGCCTGCGCGAAGAAGGCATCCCGTTCATCTCGGTCCTGACCGACCCGGTGTATGGCGGTGTTTCCGCCAGCCTGGCCATGCTCGGCGACGTCATCGTCGGTGAGCCGAAGGCCCTGATCGGTTTCGCCGGCCCACGCGTGATCGAGCAGACCGTACGCGAGAAGCTGCCCGAAGGCTTCCAGCGCAGTGAGTTCCTGCTGGAGCACGGTGCCATCGACCTGATCATCTCCCGTGGCGAATTGCGTCCGCGTCTGGCCCGCCTGCTGGCGCAGATGACCGGTCAGCAAACGCCGGAAGAAGCGCGTGAGGCGGCTGCCGTCGCGTGATGAAACAACGATCCCTGGGCGAATGGCTCGCCTACCTCGAGCAGTTGCACCCCTCGGCCATCGACATGGGCCTGGAGCGGTCGCAGAAGGTGCTTGCCCGCTTGGCGCTGGGCAAGCTGGCGCCGCGCGTGGTGACAGTAACCGGCACCAACGGCAAGGGTTCGACCTGCGCCTTCGTGGCGTCGTTGCTGCGTGCCCAGGGGCTCAAGGTCGGAGTGTACAGTTCGCCGCACCTGCTACGTTACAACGAGCGGGTGGTGATCGATGGCCAAGAGGCCAGCGATGAGCGCCTGTGCGAAGCCTTCGCCGCCGTCGAGGCGGCGCGGGGCGATACTTCCCTGACCTACTTCGAGATGGGGACGTTGGCCGCGTTCTGGTTGTTCTACCAGTCGCAGCTGGATGCGGTGGTGCTGGAGGTGGGCCTGGGTGGCCGCCTGGATACCGTCAACGTAGTGGATGCCGACTTCGCCCTGGTGACCAGCATCGGTGTCGACCATGTTGATTACCTGGGTGATACCCGCGAGCTGGTGGCCTTCGAGAAGGCTGGCATCTTCCGCCCGGGCAAGCCGGCCCTGTGCGGTGATCTGGATCCGCCCGGGCCGTTGTTGGACAAGGCCGCCGAACTGGCCGCGCCACTGTTCCTGCGTGGTCGGGAATTCGACCTGACCAGCGCCGAAGGCTGCTGGAGCTGGCGTGGTACTGCCGCCGATGGTGCGCAGGTCGAGCTGCGTGACCTGCCTTTGCTGGACCTGCCCATGGAAAACGCCACGCTGGCCTTGCAGGCTTACCTGCTGATGGGGCTGCCGTGGGACGCGGTGCAAGTTCGCCAGGCGTTGCTGGATACCCGTATCACTGGGCGTCTCGACCTCCGTCTGTTGAACTGGCAGGGTAAGCCGGTAGCGTTGCTGCTGGATGTCGGGCATAACCCGCATGCGGCGCAGTACCTGGCCAGGCGCCTGGCGGCCCGGCCGCTGAAGGGGCGCCGCCTCGCGGTGTTTGGCCTGCTCGCCGACAAGGATCTGGAGGGCGTTATCGCGCCGCTGCAGGGCCTCATCGACGACTGGGCGGTGGCGCCGCTGGATACCCCGCGCAGTCGCCCGGCTGCCGAACTCGCCACGTCCTTGGCGAACCTCGGTGCCGCGGTGAAGTCTTATGCCAGCGTCGACGCCGCCCTTGAAGGGCAATGTGCGCAGGCGACGGCGGATGATCAGATCCTGCTGTTCGGTTCGTTTTTCTGTGTCGCACAGGCGCTGGAATGGCTGGAGCGGCATGCCCAGGAGGGTGGAATAGATGGCTGTGCTGGATAAAGGGATGAAACAGCGCATGGTGGGTGCGCTGGTGCTGGTGGCGCTGGCGGTTATCTTCCTGCCGATGCTGTTTACCCGCCAGGACGAGATGCGCCAGGTGCACGTCGAAGCCCCGCAGGCACCGGCCATGCCCAGCCTGCCGGAAGTGAAGGTGGAGCCGGTTGCCGTGCCGGAGCCACAGTTTACTGCGCAGGAGGCGCAGCCGGCGCCGTTGGTGATCGACGAGGCCACTGCGCCGGCGAGTACACCCAGCCAGCCAATCACCCCGTCGCCACAGACCCAGGCGCAGGTTCAGCCACCCAAGCCGCAGGCGCCCGCGCCCAAGGTGGAGGCCAAAGCCGCTGCAACGCCCGCGCCCGCCGCGCCATCGAAGATCGACGCCAATGGCCTGCCCGTCAGTTGGTCGATCCAACTGGCCAGTCTGTCCAACCGCGCCGGAGCCGAAAAGCTGCAGCAAACCCTGCGTAGCCAGGGTTACAACGCCTATATCCGTACGGCGGGTGGCATGAACCGCGTGTACGTGGGGCCGTTGATCGAGCGCGCCGAGGCCGAGCGCGTGCGTGACGCCATCAACCGTCAGAACAGCCTCAAGGGCTTTGTGGTGCGCTTCCAGCCTGAGCGCAGCTGATTCCCCGGGGCGGCCATGCCGCCCATTCGCGGGTGAGCCCGTTCCTGCAGGTACTGCGCCGCTGCAGGCTCAGCCAGAACCTGTTGGGGCGGGTTTGCCTGCCAATGGCCCAACACCAATCCAGCTGACATTCCGCTTACTCCCGGCCCGCCGCTCTGGTAAAATGCGCCGCCTCAAACGTCTGCAGGCAGCACCGTGGCATTTACCTTGGTTGATTGGGCGATCATCGCGATCATCGCCGTCTCCACACTGATCAGTCTCAAGCGCGGCTTCGTCAAGGAGGCCTTGTCCTTGCTCATCTGGATCATTGCCGGTGCGGTTGCCTGGATGTTCGGCGGTTCGCTCTCGGTGTATCTTGAGAGCTATATCCAGACGCCATCGATGCGCGTCATCGCTGGCTGCGCCATTCTTTTCGTCGCCACCTTGCTGGTGGGGGCCATGGTCAACTTCCTTGTCGGTGAGCTGATCCGCGTGACCGGGCTGTCCGGCACCGATCGTTTCCTGGGCATGGCCTTCGGTGCTGCGCGCGGGGCCTTGCTGGTAGTGGTGGCCATAGGCCTGATCAGCCTGGGGCCGGTTCAACAAGACACCTGGTGGCAGGAATCACGCCTGATACCACAATTTCTCTTGGTCGCCGACTGGTCGAAAAACCTGATTCTGGGTTTCACCGGCCAATGGACGCCCAGTGGGCTGATCAGCACTCCGGCTGATCTTCCGTTCAAGGAACAGTTGCTCGGGCCGTCCAAGCCCTGAGCGCTATTCACTCAAGTTTCATCAAAGTAGGGGTTGCGTCGCATGTGTGGCATCGTCGGTATCGTCGGTAAGTCGAACGTCAATCAGGCGCTGTATGACGCGCTTACGGTCCTCCAGCACCGCGGCCAGGACGCTGCCGGTATCGTGACCAGCCATGACGGCCGGTTGTTCCTGCGCAAGGATAATGGCCTGGTGCGCGACGTGTTCCAGCAGCGCCACATGCAGCGCCTGGTAGGCAACATCGGCATCGGCCACGTGCGCTACCCCACTGCGGGCAGCTCGACCTCGGCCGAGGCCCAGCCGTTCTACGTCAACTCGCCTTACGGCATCACCCTGGCTCACAACGGCAACCTGACCAACGTCGAGCAGTTGGCCAAGGAGATCTACGAGTCCGATCTGCGCCACGTCAACACCAACTCCGACTCGGAAGTGCTGCTGAACGTGTTCGCCCATGAACTGGCGGTGCGCGGCAAGTTGCAGCCGACCGAAGAAGACGTGTTCGCTGCGGTCTCCCATGTGCACAGCCGCTGCGTTGGCGGTTACGCCGTCGTGGCCATGATCACCGGCTACGGCATCGTAGGCTTCCGCGACCCCCATGGCATTCGCCCGGTGGTGTTCGGTCAGCGTCACACCGACGAAGGTGTGGAATACATGATCGCGTCGGAAAGCGTCGCCCTGGACGTGCTCGGCTTCACCCTGATCCGCGACCTGGCACCGGGCGAAGCGGTGTACATCACCGAAGAAGGCCAGTTGTTCACCAAGCAGTGCGCCGAATCGCCAAAGTTGCAGCCGTGCATCTTCGAGCACGTCTACCTGGCGCGCCCGGACTCGATCATCGATGGGGTCTCGGTGTACAAGGCGCGTCTGCGCATGGGTGAAAAGCTGGCCGACAAGATCATGCGCGAGCGCCCCGATCATGATATCGACGTGGTCATCCCGATCCCGGATACCAGTCGCACTGCCGCGCTGGAACTGGCCAACCGGCTGGGCGTCAAGTTCCGCGAAGGTTTTGTCAAGAACCGTTACATCGGCCGTACCTTCATCATGCCCGGTCAGGCCGCGCGCAAGAAGTCGGTGCGTCAGAAGCTCAACGCCATCGAGCTGGAGTTCCGCGGCAAAAATGTGATGCTGGTGGACGACTCGATCGTGCGCGGCACCACCTGCAAGCAGATCATCCAGATGGCCCGCGAAGCCGGCGCCAAGAATGTCTACTTCTGCTCCGCGGCCCCTGCAGTACGCTACCCCAACGTCTACGGCATCGACATGCCGAGTGTTCACGAACTGATCGCCCACAACCGCACCACCGAACAGGTGGGTGAGTTGATTGGCGCCGATTGGCTGGTCTATCAGGACCTGCCAGACCTGATCGATTCGGTCGGCGGCGGCAAGATCAAGATCGAGCAGTTCGATTGCGCGGTGTTCAACGGTGAATACGTCACTGGCGATATCGACGAAGCCTACCTCGACCGCATCGAGCAGGCCCGTAATGACCTGGCCAAGGTCAAGAACCAGGCCGTCAGCGCGATCATCGACCTTTACAACAACTGATTTTGGGAGCGACGGCATGACGGATCAATGGGATGCCGGGCGACTGGACAGTGACCTCGAGGGTGTCGGTTTCGACACCCTGGCGGTTCGCGCTGGTCAAAACCGTACCCCGGAAGGCGAGCACAGCGAAGCGCTGTTCCTGACTTCCAGCTATGTGTTCCGCACGGCAGCCGATGCTGCTGCGCGCTTTGCCGGCGAAACGCCGGGCAACGTCTATTCGCGCTACACCAACCCATCGGTGCGTGCCTTCGAGGAGCGCCTGGCGGCCATGGAAGGTGCCGAACAGGCCGTGGGGACGTCCACCGGCATGGCGGCGATCCTGGCCGTGGTCATGTCGCTGTGCAGTGCCGGTGACCATGTGCTGGTGTCGCAGAGCGTATTCGGCTCCACCATCAGCCTGTTCGAGAAGTACTTCAAGCGCTTTGGCCTACAGGTGGACTACGTGCCACTGGTCGACCTCACCGGTTGGGAAAAGGCCATCAAGGCCAACACCAAGCTGCTGATCGTCGAATCGCCCTCCAACCCGCTGGCCGAGTTGGTCGATATCACTGCGCTCAGCGAAATCGCCCATGCTCAGGGTGCCATGCTGGTGGTGGACAACTGTTTCAGTACCCCGGCGTTGCAGCAGCCGCTGAAGCTGGGTGCCGACATTGTGTTCCACTCGGCCACCAAGTTCATCGACGGCCAGGGCCGCTGCATGGGCGGTGTGGTTGCCGGCCGTGCCGAGCAAATGAAAGACGTGGTGGGTTTCCTGCGAACCGCAGGTCCAACCCTCAGCCCGTTCAACGCCTGGATCTTCACCAAGGGCCTGGAAACGCTGCGCCTGCGTATGCGTGCACACTGCGAGAGCGCTCAGGCCCTGGCCGAATGGCTGGAGCAGCAGGACGGCGTGGAAAAGGTGCATTACGCCGGCCTGCCCAGCCACCCGCAGCACGAACTGGCCAAGCGCCAGATGAGCGGTTTTGGTGCAGTGGTCAGCTTCGAGGTCAAGGGTGGCAAAGAGGGCGCGTGGCGCTTCATCGACGCTACCCGTGTGATTTCCATCACGACCAACCTGGGTGACAGCAAAACCACCATCGCGCATCCGGCGACCACCTCACACGGTCGCCTGTCGCCGCAGGAGCGTGAAGCGGCGGGTATCCGCGACAGCCTGATCCGCGTTGCCGTGGGCCTGGAAGACGTGGCCGACCTGCAGGCTGACCTGGCGCGCGGGCTGGCGGCATTGTGATCGAAATCAGCGGCAGCACCCCGGGCCACAATGGCCGGGTAGCCTTGGTCACGGGCGCCGCCCGCGGCATCGGTCTTGGCATTGCCGCATGGCTGATCTGCGAAGGCTGGCAAGTGGTGCTGAGTGATCTGGACCGCCAGCGTGGTACCAAAGTGGCCAAGGCGTTGGGCGACAACGCCTGGTTCATCACCATGGACGTTGCCGACGAGGCCCAGGTCAGTGCCGGCGTGTCCGAAGTGCTCGGGCAGTTCGGCCGGCTGGACGCGCTGGTGTGCAATGCGGCCATTGCCAACCCGCACAACCAGACGCTGGAAAGCCTGAGCCTGGCCCAATGGAATCGGGTGCTGGCGGTCAACCTCAGCGGGCCCATGCTGCTGGCCAAGCATTGTGCGCCGTACCTGCGTGCGCACAATGGGGCGATCGTCAACCTGACCTCTACCCGGGCTCGGCAGTCCGAACCCGACACCGAGGCTTACGCGGCAAGCAAGGGCGGCCTAGTGGCTTTGACCCATGCCCTGGCCATGAGCCTGGGCCCGGAGATTCGCGTCAATGCGGTGAGTCCGGGCTGGATCGATGCCCGTGATCCGTCGCAGCGCCGTGCCGAGCCGTTGACCGAAGCTGACCATGCCCAGCATCCAACGGGCAGGGTAGGGACCGTGGAAGATGTCGCGGCCATGGTTGCCTGGTTGCTGTCACGCCAGGCGGCATTTGTCACCGGCCAGGAGTTTGTGGTCGATGGCGGCATGACCCGCAAGATGATCTATAGCTGAGTACCTTGTTTAAACTGCGCCGGCCTCTTCGCGGGTAAACCCGCTCCTACAACGGTTAATGTCCGACTGTAGGAGCGGGTTTACCTGCGAAGAGGCCGGCACAGGCAATAACCTCACGTTGCCTTTTTGAAAAAAATTCAATGGGGCTATTGACTTAGCTTCGCCACCTGCGTAAATTTCGCGGCCTCAGCGAAGCAAACGCAACAAGCAACATCGCGAGGGTGATTAGCTCAGCCGGGAGAGCATCTGCCTTACAAGCAGAGGGTCGGCGGTTCGATCCCGTCATCACCCACCACTTCCTGAGATGTTCCTGGAGCATCGGGTTCGCAAGAAGCCGGTAGCCAGAGAGGAACGCACTGCGCAGCGGTAGTTCAGTCGGTTAGAATACCGGCCTGTCACGCCGGGGGTCGCGGGTTCGAGTCCCGTCCGCTGCGCCATTTTTCAGTAACAGATGGGTGCCTGGCACCGGTCTGAAGCCACAAGGCACATGCCTTGGGCTGATCCCAGTTTCAATCGGGCGAAAGCCTGAACGATACGCAGCGGTAGTTCAGTCGGTTAGAATACCGGCCTGTCACGCCGGGGGTCGCGGGTTCGAGTCCCGTCCGCTGCGCCATCTTCGTTTCAAGGTCCCTAGAACACCTTGAAGCAAACACAAGAGAAGCGATCGCGTTATCGCTTTTTTTGTGCCTGCCCTGAGGCCATCGCGCCGGAAGGGTAGACCCAGGTTTCAATCGGGCGCAAGCCTGAATGATACGCAGCGGTAGTTCAGTCGGTTAGAATACCGGCCTGTCACGCCGGGGGTCGCGGGTTCGAGTCCCGTCCGCTGCGCCATCTTCGCTTCAAGGCCCCATGAACGCCTTGAGGCAACGTTAAAGCGACCTTCGGGTCGCTTTTTTCGTTGGTGCGCCTGGCAAGTGCCTGCCTTTACCCAGATTTACACCAACCTGACAGATTCTTCACCGACCAGCGGTTCCTGTGCCTGCCTGCTGTGTTGCACAATAGGCACTTTCCCGACATACCCGGAATTCGCAATGACCAGATCTTCCGTCTTTGGTGCGCTCGGGCTGGCCCTGGTGCTGGCGGGCGTGACCGGTTGTTCCTCGAAAAAAGCGGCCGTCTACGAGCACGAGAACTTCGATGACTCGGGTACCTTCTCGCGCAGCTTTCCGGTGAGCGATGCCGGCTCTTGCGAGGCCGCCCGGCGTGCTTTGCTTAGTCAGGGATACATCATCACCAGCAGCGGCGCCAACCAGGTAGTGGGTAACAAGAGCTTTCAGCAAAACAGCGAGAACCACCTGCAGATCAGCTTCAATGTCACCTGTGCGCCGGACGTGAGCGACGATCAGCGCTCGACCATGTTCGCCAATGCCCTGCAGGACCGCTATGCGCTGAAAAAGTCCAACACCTCCGCCAGCCTGGGCGTAGGGGTGCTGGGTTCGGTGTCGATGCCGATCGGCTCCAGTGACGACTCGATGGTCAAGGTAGCCAGTGAGACAGTGACTGCGGCGCAGTTCTATGACCGTTATTTCGCCTTGGTGGAAAGCTACCTGCCCAAGCCGAAAAAAGTGAGCAAGGCCAAGGTCGAAGCGCCAGCGCCGAAGGTTGAAAAACCGGCGGCTGACCTTGGGCTTCCGGAGCAAGCGGCGGCAAACCCGGTGGCGCCGGCCCCGGCAACTGCACCGTTGGTTGAGGCGACGCCTGCGCCTGCGGGGGTAGTCCCGGCCAGCGAGGCGGCAGCGGCGCCGGTGGTGGATGACAGCCAGGGTTCGCAGCCTGTGGCCCCGCCGGCCGAAGCTGCACCCATACAGGTGCAGCAGGATGCCCAGCCGGCCGAGGCCGCCGCCCCCTCCCTTTGATGGGTCGCCTGAACCGGCCCTTTCGCGCGCAAGCTCGCGAAAGGGCCGGTTCAGGCTGTAAACATCCCCTGTTACAGACGCCCCGCGATAACTTTCTGAACACCTGCTACGTTTACCACTCATAAGCTTGTCATCATCCCTTCATCCCACCTGCTTAGGCTGAAGGCGATACCTAAAAAGGCAAAATGAGCAAAGAGGACGCAGGGCAATGGATGAATACCAGGAAGAACTTCTCGAAACCCAGGCTTACGAACTGGACACCCCGGAACCGGCCGACGACGCCACCGAGCTCTAGCCCGGCTGCCGCTGGCTGCGGCGGAACGCCCCCGGCGTGAGGCCCGTCCAGCGCTTGAATGCGCGCTGGAAGGCCTCGGCTGAAGCAAACCCCAACAGATAGGCAATCTCGCCAAAGGCCAGTTCCGTATCACGGATGTAGGTCTCGGCCAGGTCGCGCCGTGTTTCGTTGAGCAAGTCGCGAAAACGCGTGCCTTCTTCGGCGAGCTTGCGGCGCAAGGTCCAGCTTGGCAGTTGCAAGTGCAGCGCCACTTCCTCCAGGTCCGGTTCACGGCCGCCATTGAGCAGCGGGCCCAGCAGGTGAGTAATGCGCTCACCCAGGCTGCGCACCCGCGTGCGCTGCAGCAGCTCTGCCTCGCACAGTTGCAGCAGGTGCTGCCAGGTACTTGGGCAATGCCCTGGATTGGCCAGTTGCAAGGTGGCGCGGCTCAGACGCAGCTGATTGCCGTCGGCGGCGAACTGCACAGGCGTGCTGCAAAGCGGTTGATAGCGCGCGGCATAGGAGGGCGCGGCAAACTCGATCTCCAGGCGTTCGGCCTGCACCGGGGTGCCGGCAAGGTCGGCCAACTGGGCCAGCCACCCGGCCAGCAGTGAGTCGACCACAAAGCGGTTGTAGTCGTTATATGGGCTGATGGAGTAGAAACGCAGCCAGGCGCCCTGGTCATCTTCCTGAAAGCTGGAATGGCCACGGTAGTTGGCCGCGTAAAGCGGCTCGAAACGCAGCAGGGTGCGCGCGGCCTCGCCGAGAGTGGGCGCCTGGGCCGCAGTGACCCCGGCCAGACCTGTATGTGCCAACCGGCTCAGGCGCCCTATGCGCAGACCTAAAGCGGCCTCACCGCTCATTTCGATAGCGGCGTGGCCCAGGTGCATGTAGCGGGGGATGGACAGGCGTGCGCCGGCCTCGCTCAGGCGTGTCGCATCCAGGCCGTAGCGGCGCAGCAAAGGTTCAGGGTCGTGGCCCAGTTCGCGCAGGGCTTCGCTCAAAGGCTGGACAAAACCCACCGACAGCTCGCCCAGGCGCACGCGGGGGCGGGCCATGGGCTTACAGCCACACATTCAGCAGGCGGGCACCCGGGCTGGGTGGGGCGGCGAGCAACGCTCCCGACTGGTGAGCAAAGCCCTGGCCATCGCTGCCCTGTTCCCAGAACTGCCCGCGCATGAACACGCTCATGCTGCTGATGCCGGCTCCAGCCACTTCGGTCAGGCGTTGCCAGGCCGTCTGTTCACTGACTTCGCCGCGCTGCAAGGCCAGCCCGGCGCTGGCATCCTGATGGCGATTTCCCCGCCAGGGTGCTTGCCAGCTGCCCTTGCCACTGAGAAACGCTGGGTTGGCGATCAGTTGTACGGCTTGTTCAGTCAGTTGCTGGTGGTTTTCCGGGTACCAGCTGTCACTGCCCACCAGTATCCCCAGGCGCCCGGCCGGGGTCTGCACGACCTGCAGCGGGTGCTGGCGGCCGTGATGGACGAAACGGCGCATTTCACTGTCGGGATATTGCTGGCGCTGGGGCTGCCCCAGTAGCGAGCCGTCACCGGCAAACACCACACTGCTGTTGAACAGCGGGCCACGGCCGGTATGCAGTACGCCTTGTTTTACATAAGGTTCGGGCAGCACGATCGAACCGGCCACCAAGGTGACGCCAAATTCCTTGGCCAGGCCGCCGAACAGCTGCTGGTAGTCTGCGGCCATCTGCTCGGCCTTCATGCGCAAGTGCGCATCGGCGCGCCAGTCGTCGCCGTCAGCGCCAAGAACCGCGAGGCCATAGCGCAGCGGGTTGCTCAGTTCCAGCCATTGTTGGGCTTCGTGGCTCTGGGTGACTTGATACAGCTCGTTCTTCTCTCCGCGCGCCCACAGCCAGGTACCGATGTGTTCCGGCAGCACCACCACCGTGCGCGGGTTAACCAGGCCTTGGGCGCGGGCTTGCTCCAGATAGGCTGCGAGCTTGCGGTGCAGGCGTTGCAAGTTCTGATAGTCGCCCGGGTACAGCAGTGGTTCGACACCGAGCAGGTTGCCGTGCTCGCCCGGGACGCCATGGTTAAGCGCCAGTTCGATGCGCAGGTCGGACAGGTAGTGGCCTTCCGGGCGCTGTTGGGTCCAGAAGCCATAGCCGCAGAGGGCGGCGATCATCACCAGCGCCAGAGCGCTTGCCAGGAGTTTTCGCATCAAGCGTGGGTATTCGCTAAAAATGGAGTGGCCATGCGGGAAATCAAGGACATGGTGCGGCCTTTTTCATCAGCATCGGAATCCTTGTTGCGCTGCCTTCTTGCAGAGTCGCGTTTGATCATACCAAAGCTACCGGGCGCTTATGAGTATTCTCTGCAGACAAGAGCGGGTGTCACGGCCGGCAAGCCAGGCGCTGACGTTCATAGTTAACTGCCTTGTCCCGTTCCGGAAGGGTGTAAGGTGCCGAACACTGGCGCTCACCCCACTTGATGGTCAGGCTGCCCTGGTCCTGTTCCAGGAGTAACAATGCCTTGCCGCTCGGGTCGGAAATTGCCAGTTGCTGGCCCGCAGCGTCCTCGACCGAGGCCCCGAACGGTATCAGTTGACCGCGCTCGTCGAACAGCTCGAACTGCACCCGACGCCCGCTCTTGCCGGTATAGCGGGCAAGCACCACGGCACCGCGGCGAGGCACCAACTGCTGGGTGGCGTTGTCGATTTCGATGTCGCCCCCCAGGTCACTGGTGTCCAGGCTGATCCAGTTGACGCGATAGGGCTGGGCGCTGGGGATCACCGCATAGCCATTGCGCCCGGTCTCCACACCGCTATAGCTGCTGATCTTTGCGCCCTTCACACCCGGCACTTCGGCCAGGGCGAAGGTCTCACTGAGCGACTGGCCGAGGTTGATGCCGCCCTGGTGGGCAACCACGGCGCCGGCAATGTTCAGGTTCTGCGAGTCGTAGCCGCGCCCCTGGCTATAGCCCAGGCTGATGTCGGCCACCGAAGTGCGGGTGTTCAGGTTGGCCGATGCCGAGCTGCCGCTGGTGCGGCTGTGGCCGCCCTGGATCGAGTAGAAGGTGTCGCTGGTCTCCGACAGGTAGCCGTTGATGCCGGCCTGGGTGGTGTCGTTGCCCTTCTGTGTGCTGGTGGTGACGAACGCCCGCGGTGCGCGGGCGCGGCTGCCGAGTGGGAACGATACCGACAGGTTGAGCTGGGTATCTTGCCCCGATGGGCCTGAGTTCCCCAGCTCCTTGGTGCGGCTGACGTCCAGGTTGTAGGAGATCTCGCCCCAGTTGTTGCTGTATCCGGCGGTCAGGCTCTGCGAACCGCCGCGGTTCCAGTAGCGCTGGTCGGTGGCGGTCAGATACAGGCTGCCGAACGCGCGGTTGCGGCCCAGGCTCTGGTTGATGGTCAGGTCGGTGCGGGTCTTGGAGTTGCCACTGCGCTTGATCGCGCTGGCGCTTTGGTCCTCGACATGCTGGGTGAGGGTACGGAAGCCCTCGGTGGAATAGCGGTAGGCGGCCAGGGTAAAGTTGGTGTCGGTGCCGGTGAATGTCTTGGCGTATAGCGCCCGCAAGCTGTTGCCCTGGGTGGTCTGGCCCTGGGCCTTGCTCGAGGAGTGGGTGACATCGAGCGAAAAGGCGCCCAGCAGTGTGTTCAGGCCGCTGCCCACGGCCATTGCCTTATAGTCTTGGGTGGCTTGCAGGCCAAAGACGCCCGTCACGGTGTTGGTCAGGCCGTAAGCCAGCGTCGTACTGAGCATCTGCGGCGTGGCCAGGCCCTCCGTGTTGCTGTTGTAGCGTCCAGCGGACAGGCTGTACTTGACCTGACCGCCACGGACCATGAGCGGCAGGCTGGAGAAGGCCTGCACGGTGACCCGCCGACGGCCGTCGGCCTCGATGATGGTGACTTCCAGGTCGCCATTGGAGCCGCTGGGGTAGATGTCGCTGATCTCGAACGGGCCGGGCGGTACGTTGGCGGTGTAGAGCACGTAGTTGTTCTGGCGAATCTCGACCCTGGCGCTGGTCTGCGCCACGCCACGCACCACAGGTGCGTAGCCGCGCTCGCTGTCGGCGCGCATGCCTTCGTCCGAAGCCAGCTTCAGGCCGCGGTAGCGCACGCTGTCGAACAGGTCGGTGTCGCTGAAAATGTCACCGGCGCTGAACTGGCCTTTGAGCGCGGTCACGTCGTGCTGCACATAGCTGCGGTTGCTCTTGAAGGTGTCCGGCTGCCCGGTGCCGCTGCTGAAGTTCGACTCGTTGCGCAAGCGCCAGCTGCCGAGGTTGATGCCGTTGCGCAGGCTCAGGTTGTTGGCGATGCGGGTCTCGGCATCGCCGGCGCTGCGGCTTGTGTTGAACTGATAGTTCACGAACGCAGCAGACACCCCTGCGTCCCACAGTTGCGGGTCGACGTAGCCGCGCAGGCCGCGTTTCATGGCGACCTGCGGGATGCTGGCGGACAGGCGCAGGTGACCCGAGTCGTAGCTCAGGCTGGCCTGGTCGATCAGTGCGGCCAGGTCGTGGCAGGCCAGGGCGGTATCCAGGCGCCCCAGTGCCTTGAGCTTGTCCATGTCGATGCCCAGCTGCTCGAGCAGTTCCAGGGTCAGGCAGGGTTCCACCCGACCAGTCTGTGGGTGGCGGTTGAATTCGATGTCACGCCGGCCTACCAGCACTTCGTTGCTGTACAGGTCTACCCGGTAGTTGCCCGGCAGCACGCTGTTGGCCGACAGCAGCATTTGCAGGTCGACCGCCGATTGCGCGCCCTGCAGAAAGGTGGTGTTGAAGCCCTGCAGGTGGGCGGCGTCCTGCGCCGATGCAAGGCTGGGCAGCGCGGTGCAGATGACCAATGACAGGGCGTTGAGCTTCCAGGCCGGACGAAGCGTGCCGCCACTGAACGCGTGCGCGCCTGCATCGGCTCCCTCGACAGGGTGGGGGGCGATGGACAGAGACATACCAGAAACCTATTTCATATCCCGGCACGGGCTGGGCACGGGGAGGCCGCGCGCGACCAGGGCACGAGGTGGGGGCTACGATTTCACAAGGTGATGGCGGGTTCGGCAGGCTTGGCGCTACCCGGCTGGGCAGTGTTCAAACGCAAGGAATATCCATGTTGGGCGCCATAGTCGTTGATGCTCTTGAACGTCAGCGTCAACGGGCCGTCCATCTGGGAAAATACCGAGGTGAATGTCTTTTGTTCGCCCGGGGCGATCATGGCTGAATCGGCGCTGAGCACCGTCTGTTTTCCGCGTTTAAGTTCGATATCGGCCATCGACACGTGATACAGGCTGGGGTTGTTCACGGTCAGTTGTGGCTTCCCGGCGCGCTGGGTCAATTGCCAGACCAGTTGTTCGGGGGCCAGCAGCGCATTGCCGGGCAAGTTGGCCGGGCGGAAGAAAATCTTGATACGTTGGCGCACCGCCAACTGCAAGGTATTGGCCTGGGTACTGGCTTGCGGAATTTCCTGGACATTGAGCCAGACCACCGACTCGCGATCGGTCGGCAGGCCCTGGCCTTCATAGAGAATGCGTAGCAGTTGTTCCTGCTTGGGCAATACTCTGGCCAGCGGTGGAGTAATGGCGAACGGTGCCTGTGCGCGGTCGCCGGCATCGACCCAGGATTGCACCAGGACTTCCTGGTTGCCATTGCGCACGATGACATTGGCTTCTTTGTGCGCACCGTCGAACACGACGCGCGTAGCGCTCAGGGAGATGCTGGCAGTTGCCTGGGCGGCGACGAGCATGCCCAGCAACCCGAGAACGGGGTACAGAGAACGACGCAACATGGTTGGGTACCTTGCGGGGCGAAGAAGTGGCGAGGCTGGTCAGCCTCGCGCAGGGAGCAGCGGCGAAGTGATTACTCGTACTGCAGGATGAACGGCAGGGTGGCGTCACCGCGACCGGCGGTGGCAGTGCCGGCGGCGCCCGTGGTGACGTACGCCGCAGAGAAGCTCAGGGTGGCGTCGCCGCCCTCGGCGCCAGTGCCGTGTACGTCGCTCTGGATCTTGGCAGTGGCAGCCGAGCTCAGGTCGATCAGGTTGCCATTAGGGTCGAGCAGGGCAATGCCAACGTTGGCGGCAGTGCCGGTGCCTTTGGTCAGCGCCAGGACTTTCTTGCCGGTCACCAGGCCCGAGCCGCCGCTGTTGGCATCGAAGATCATCGCCACCTTGGTGCCGAGGTTGCAGTTGACGTTGAGGTTGAAGTCCTTGCCGGTCACGCGGCCAGCTGTCGGGTTTTCGGCGGTGCCCATGTCCTTGATCGAGACGCTGCCCATGTCCACGGCGATCACGCGGTCGGCGTTGGCGCCATCGACCGAGCAGGCGTCATTGTTGATCACGCCGGTGAAGGAAATCTTGCCGCTGCCACCGGTGACTGGCCCGGTGGCCTCGACGGCCAGTGCACCGGCCGAAGCGGTCAGGAGCGAGAGGGTCAGGGCGGCCAGGGAAAATTTATTCATATTGATGTCCACATGAGAGTGAGTAAGTGCTGCAACTTAATGCACGCTCACAATAAGTCAGGTGGTTTCTCTGGCCCATCAGACGAATCTTAATGGTGGGGCAATGACGCGCGCTAGTTAATTAAAGATATGACTCGCCAGGCAATAGGCCAACAATTCCTGATCGCTGTTCACTTCAAGTTTGCGCATCGCGGAAACTTTCTGCGCACTAATGGTCTTGGTACTTCGATGTTGGCTGCGGGCGATCTCACTGACACTTTGTCCGGCAACAAACAGGCGCAGTATTTCGAATTCCTTGGGTGACAGGTTTTCCACCCGTTGATCGATGGCGGTGTTACAGGCGACCACCGACTGCCTTGCCGGTGCCGGCGCCCGGTAGGTGCTGTTGCGGGCGACGGCATTGAGGGCCTTTTCGATTTCGCCATGCAACTGGCTCTTCTGGATCACGCCGTCCACGCCCAGTTCCTGCAGCCGTGTCAGGATCAGCGGGTTGGAAATCATCGTCAGCACGAGGATGCGGACAGCGGGATAGTGACGTTTGAGGTAGTCGATCAGTTTCAGGCCGTCACCGTAGGGTGAGTCTGCCGGCATGTTGTAGTCGGAGATGACCATGTCCACGGGTTGGCGTTCGAGCAGTTCGATCAGCCCTTGCGAACAGACGGCTTCGCCGACCACGCTAAAGCGTGGGTCGCGTTCGACCAGTTCCCGGACGCCGAGCAGCACGATGGGGTGATCGTCGGCGATGATGACCTTGAGTTTTTCCATAAAAGACGACCCGTTAGCCGGTGCGGATGGGAGGGTTGTTTCCATGCGCTATCAGCGCTGAAGTTGATTCTATGCGAGGGCATCGAGTATTGCTGACAGCCTGTCCAGCACCCCCCCCAGCTTATCGGCCAGGGCTGCGTCGAGCGGCGACTCGGCCAGCGCGGTTTCCAGCGCACAGCACTGCTCGGCCAGTGGCCGGGACTGTACCGCGCCCAGGGCGCCGGCGATGCTGTGCAGGCGCTCGCCAAGACGCCGCTGGTCGCCTTGCTCAAGGGCCAGGCGCAACTGCTGCATATCCTCGCGCAGGGTGGTGATGAACAGCGCGCGCATGGCGTCGGACACTTGCACGGTATCGGTGGCTGCAGGGGAGCGGGAGGGGGAGGCGCTGAGGCTGTCCGCTTGCGGACGGCTGGGCGCTTCGGCCAGTGCTGGCCGACACAGACGGACCAGATGGCTGCGCAACGCCTGCAGGCTCAACGGTTTGACCATCCAGGCATTCATGCCCACCTCGAGGCAGCGCTGGCCTTCTTCTCGCAGTGCATTGGCGGTGACGCCGATGATCGGCAACCGGGCGTCGTGCTGGCGCAGGGTCCTGGCCAGTTCGTAGCCATTCATCAACGGCATGTTTACGTCGGTCAGGACCAGGTCGAACTGGCCTGGCTGCCAGCGTTGCATGGCCTGTTCGCCGTTGGCCGCGACCACCGTGGTGCAGCCCAGCGCCTCGAGTTGCTCCTGCAGGATCGCCTGGTTGATCGGATTGTCCTCGGCCACCAGGATATGCAGGCGCAGAGCGGCGCGTTGCTGTTGCGCGGTGTTCTGGTCATCGGGCGACCCGCCCTGGCGCACGACCGCGATGAGCTGGGCGATGGCCCGCACGTCATGCAGGTCTACCCGCCAGCAGCCGTCGACGAACGCGCCGGGGGTAGGGCCGTCGCTGCTGGCGCAGATCCGTTGGCCATGCCAGTTGGCGGCGTCCGGGCAGTCGAGCAGGTCTACCAGCAGGGCCTGGTGGTTGTCCTTCTCCAGGGGTGGAATCGTCAGGGTCGCGGCGATACCCAGACGCTGCAGCCAGTCGACGCCATGCTGGGCAAGCTCCGGTATCGGCGCACGCACATACACCGGGGTCGGGTCGGGCCCTACGCTTGGGCAGTCGCTCAGCGCCCCCTGCGCCAGTGGCAGGCTGATGTTGAGGGAAAAGCTGCTGCCCAGGCCCGGCTCACTGACCACCTTGATCTGGCCACCCATCATGTCGGCCAGCCAGCTGCAGATCGGCAGGCCGAGGCCCGCGCCGCCCTCGCTGGAGGCGTCGGCGACCTGGTAGAACAGCTCGAAGAGCCTGGCCTGCTGCGCCTGGGAAATGCCAATGCCGCTATCGGCAACCTGCCATTGCAGGCGCACGTGGGTGTCGTCGAGCGCCAGCACGCGGGTGCGCAGCACCACCCGGCCGGTGTCGGTGAACTTGATGGCGTTGCTCAGCAGGTTGTTGAGGATCTGGCGGATGCGTATCGGATCGCCCACCACCTGCGCCGGCAGGCGGGCGTCATGGCAGGCATAGAGCAACAGGCCCTTGCGCTCGGCGAAGGCGCGATAGGTGCGCACGGTGTCCTCAAGCATGTCCAGCGGGCAGAACGGCACGGGTTCGAGCGCCATCTGCCCGGATTCGATCTTGGTCACGTCGAGCACGTCACTGATCAGCTGGAACAGGGTTGCCGAGGAGCGCTGGATAGTGTGCAGGTAGCCTTGCTGGCGTGCATCCAGGTGCGTCAGGCCAAGCAGCTCGAGGGTGCCCAGCACGCCGTACAACGGGGTACGGATCTCGTGGCTCATGGTGGCCAGGAACAGGGTCTTGGCGGTGTTGGCGGCGTCGGCGGCGCGCCGGGCTTCGTCGAGCGCCTGGGCGTCCTCGACATGGCGGGTGACGTCGTTGAATGCGTAAAGGCGCACGTCTTCGCCGTGGTAGCGGGTCGACACGAAACCGACCTGCAGGTGGCGGCCTTCGACCTGCAGGTAGTGCTCGCCACTGCGGGTGTGGCCCACTGCCGAGGCGAGGGTGCTGACCAGCTCGCGGGTGCCCTGCCATTGCTGCGCCCGCTGGTTCTCCAGCAGCACCTCGTTGTCGGCGCTGCGGACCACGCACAGGCCGGTCGGGGCGGTGTCGATGACCACCCGGCTGAAGGCCTCGCTCTCGGTGATGATCTCGTGGGCCGCGCGCGCAGGCAGGATTACCTGGCGCTGATACCAACGGATGACCACCCGGCCCAGCCCGATGAGGACCAGGAACGTGGCGGCGATGCCGGCCAGCGACCAGAACGCGTAACGGAAGAAGTGCCGGTAGGTCACGGTGTAGATCGCACTCCAGCCACCGTTGGCCTGTTCGTGGAGACGGAATACCAGGCCTTCGGGCTTGATGTTGAGGCCTTCATGCACCCCCTTCAGGGGCGCGGGCGCGCCGATCAGCACCTCGCCGGATGGGGTGATGAGGTTAAAGTGGTCATACACGGTCCAGTCCATGATGCGTTCGAAATCATCGATCTGGGCCAGGTCCACCAGCGACGCCACTTGCGTGGCTTGGCCCTCTGCCTTGCCCGAGCGCAGGGGGACGTTGGCGTAGGCCAGCACGCGTGGCGGGGAGGCCTGGTCCGGCTGCTCGACATAGCTGCGCCAGACGATCCTGCTGCCTGGGCCCCAGTCCTTGTCCTGAGGCTGGCGCACAATGACCTGCCTGATCACATCGATGAACGGTTCATTCTCCAGCTTGCCCCGCCCGCGTCCTGCGGCGGGAACCGTGATGTCGTAACGGGCATCCGGCGAGAACAGGAACACCTGTGGCGAACGGTACGGAGAGGCCGACCAGAACATGCTGTAGAAGCTGGCCAGGTTCGCCCCCAGGGTGAAGATGTCCGATACTTCGCGGTCAGCCAGGTTGCGTGGGTCGAATTTGAGGCTGAACGGCATGGAAAATGGAAAGATCTGGCCCTTGTAGATGTCCGGCCCTTCCTCGGGCATGGGTGCCAGCGCCGGCTCGAGCGCACGTGGGTAGTCGAGCAACTCCCCCTTGGCGCTGCGTTGCACGAGGGCCTCAAGGAAGGTTTCCTGCTCCTGTACATTCTCCATCAGCCGGGCGAAGTGGATGCTGACCGTGTCGCTGTGTTCGTCGATCAGGCGCTCGAGCGACCAGAGACTGAAGCCGGCCAGCAGCAGCGCCAGGCCCAGCAGGACGGTCATGCCTTTGTTCAGGCGCAGAGAGCTGCGGGCCAGGTTTTCCAGCAGGGCGTTGTACTGTTTCATGCAAGGGTCCGCAAGGGCGTGGGGGCATCGATACCCAACGAATATTACCTTTGATGCCCGGCCGGCGCTGAGAGTTACAGCCGGTCAGTAGGCTGACGGGGGACCGTCGTTGTGCAGCAGGCGCTGGAACTGTTCCGCCGACACGGCATGGGAGATCAAAAAGCCCTGCACCTGATTGCAGTCGACCTTGCGCAGCATTTCGAGCTCCTGAGGCGTCTCGACCCCTTCGGCGACCACGGTGAGCCCGAGCTTGCGACCCAGGGCAACGATGCTGGCCAAGGCCGAGGCCAGGCTCTCGCTTTCATCGCAACGCTGCACCAGCGCCCGGTCTATCTTCAGTTCGGTGAAGGGCGTCGAGACCAGGCTCATGTACGAGCTGTAGCCTTTGCCGAAGTCGTCCTGGGACAGGCCGAAACCTTTCATGCGCAAGCGGCAGGCGCCTGCATAGAAGTTGCTCAGCTCTTCGGGAATGGAGCATTCCATCAGCTCGAAGCACAGCTTGCCGGGCACGCCTTGGTGGTGCAGGACGAATTCCAGCAGCCGGTCGGCCAGGTCATGGCTATTCAGCAGGTGAGTCGGCAGGTTGATCGAAACCGGGATGTCATAGCCCCGTTCGCGCCAGCGCGCCTGGGCATCCATGGCTTGCTTGAGCATCACCCACAGCAGCCTTTCCTCCAGGCCAAAGGCATTGATCGTTGGCAGGAAGGTGCCTGGCAGCAACACCCCTTGCTCCGGGTGCATCCAGCGCACCAAGGCCTCTGCCGCGACGATGCGACCATTGTGCAAGGACTTCTTGGGTTGGAACCAGGCCTGAAAAGCTCGGTTGTTCAAGGCATCGACCAAGGTCTGGCGATCGAACTCGGGCGTGGCCGGTGCCGCCTGGACCGGTGCCTGATGGTGCAACTGCAATTGGTCGATCAGGCTGCGCAGCGCGGCGGGTTCGACCGGCTTGGAGATCAGCCCGAGCACGTCCACGCCGAGGTTCTTGGCCACCAGGCTCGCCGCCATGAGCATGCGCCGCGAGGCCACGCTCATGATCGCCAGGCCTGGCTTGTGGCGCAGGCCGGCAAGGTGCTGGATGAATTGCACACCGTCCATGCCGGGCATCAGCAGGTCGGTCAGCACCAGGTCGAAGTCACGCTGGCGCAGGCGCTCCAGCGCTTCCTGGCCATCCCGGGCTGCTTCCAGGTTGAAGCTGCCAAGCTCGCTGAACAAGTGTTGCAGGTACATATGCTGGAAGGGGTGGTCTTCGACGATCAGGATGTTAAAGGTCTTCAAGGGCTACCTCGATACGGGGCCAGGCAGTTGAACAGGATTTGCAGGTTGAAGGGCTTGATCAGGCAGCGATCCATGCCGGCGGCCAGGCACAGTTCTTCCTCGCCGCGCAGGGCATTGGCAGTGGCGCCGACGATGGGGCGGGTGCAGCCCAACTGGCGCAGGGCCCGGGTCAGTTCGTAGCCGTTCGTGCCGGGCATGTTGACGTCGGTCAGCAGCAGGTCGAAATGCTCGCGCTGCCAGGTTTGCAAGGCCTGCTCGCCATCGTTGACCAAGGTCACGCTGCAGCCGAGCTCCTCGAGCTGGTCGCGCAGGATCAACTGGTTGATGACATTGTCCTCGGCAACCAGCACGTGCAGCCCGAGCGGCTCGGTCAAGGGGGCCGGCGCGGCGGGGTCCCTGGGACGGCGCAGGCCCTGGGCCTGGCCGACAGCATGGTGCAGGGCGCCCAGGTCGTTGAGGTTGACCTGCCAGTGACCGGCCTCGTGCCGCGCCTCCCAGCAGTCCTGGGCGCTGGCCAGGATTCGCGGGCCGGGCCATTCGGCGACCAGCCAGCGTTCGACAGTGCCGGGATGCAGCTCGACCAGCAGTTCGCCGGGCAGGGCGCTGCCTGGCGCCGGCGCGCCGACCTGCGCACGCGCCCCCCAGCGGCAGAGCCAACCACTGAAGGCTTCAGCCAGTTCGTGTACGGGCGATACCACGTGAATGCGTTCGCCCAGCAGGTTGAACGGGGCGCTGGTGCGGCCTGACGCCACTTCCAGGGGTAGGGTCAGGCTGAAGCTGCTGCCCAGGCCCAGCTCGCTGACCAGGCGCAGCTGGCCGTTCATCAATTGCGTCAGGCGCTGGCAGATCGGCAGGCCGAGCCCGGTGCCGGGGATGACCTGGCTATGGCCTTCGGTCTGGTAGAAAGGCTCGAAGATGAACGGCTGGTCCTGTTCGGCGATGCCCTTGCCCGTGTCCGAGACCTGCCACAACAGGCAGGAGCGTTCGCCGTCGCGGTTGAGCAGCCTGGCCCGCAGCACCACGCGGCCGCAATCGGTGAACTTGACCGCATTGCTCAGCAGGTTGTTAAGGATCTGGCGGATCCGGTTGACGTCGCCGATCAGGTGTTCCGGCAGGCGTGGGTCCAGGCAGCTGTAGAGCTGCAGCCCCTTGCTCCTGGCTGCCGCGCTGTAGCCCTGGACCACCTCGCGGACCAGGTCTGGGGCACTGAACTCGCTGAGTTCGAGGGCCAGCTGACCGGCCTCGATCTTGGACACGTCCAGCACGTCGCAGATCAACTGCAGCAAGGTTGACGAGGAGCCTTCGATTGCCCGCAGGTAATCGCGTTGCTGGGCGTCGAGCACGGTGCGCGACAGCAGCTCCAGGGTCCCCAACACGCCGTACAACGGTGTGCGGATTTCGTGGCTCATGGTCGCCAGGAACTGGGTCTTTGCTTCGTTGGCGGTGTCGGCCGCGCGCCGGGCGTCGTCCAGCGCGGCCTCGATCTGCTTGCGTGCGCTGATGTCGCTGAACGCGCAAAGCAGCACCGGCTCGCCCTTGTAGCGGGTTGGCGAGCAGCTCAGGTACAGGTGGCGCCCTTCGGCGCTCTCGAAATAGTCGCTGCACTGGCCTTCGTGTCGCTCGAAAGCCTGCTCGATCCATTGCGCGCTACGCGCACCGCGTGCCGGGTCCTGGCCCAGCCACTGCTGGGCCAGGTGGTTCTCCAGCACCACCTGGCCATCGCTGCGGCGCAACACGCACAGGGCGACAGGTGCGGTTTCGATGACGTCGCGGCTGAACATCTCGCTTTCCACCAGCGCGCGGATGCGTTCAACCGTGGGGGTGAACAAGCGCTGGTCGAACCGCTGGATCAACACCCGAATCAAGGTGATGCTGAGCACGCAGAACAGCAAGGCACCCAGCAGCTGCTGCCACAGACCGGCGAGGATCGCGGACAGGTCGATCGCGTAAACCAGTTGCCAGTCCGAGGACATCAACGGCTTGCTGATGACCAGGTACTCTGGCAGGAGCCCCTGGCCGGCGAAGCCGAAGAAGTTGTTACCCACGGGATGGTGCAGCGAACGGTCCAGCGCCGGGCCTGGGGTGTTGGTGAACACCAGCATGCCGTCGGCATTGAACATCATGAACTTACCCGCGCTGGCATCCTCGAGCGACGGCGACACTGCATGGCTGTCGATCTCCAGGCCCAGCCAGCCAGAGCCCGGGTCGCGTACGTCCAGGCGCAGGAAGATGAACAGGCGCGAACCTTGGGCACCCTGGTCGGCCAGCCACAGTTCCCGAGGGGCCGTGCCCCGCTGCCCAGCAGCCAGCAGCTGCTCCAGCAGGGCAGATGAAGGCAGCGAGGCCTGGGCGTCAGCGTTGTACAGCCAGCGCATGGGGGCCTGCGCCGCTGTGTCGACATACAGCAGGTTGACCTGTCGGGCCTTGAGGTAGGCACACATACGCTGGGTCAGCCACAGGCTCCAGCGCTTGCCTGGCTGGCTGCCCAGTTGCAGGTGCACTTCCTCGCCCGGTGCCAGGGGCAGCCAGTCGACACCCGGCGCCGTTTGACGCACGGCTGCCAGGCTCAGGCTCTCCAGCAGCGCCTCGCGGTTGGTGAAGAAGGTATGGGCCTCGGCGATCGCGCTGCTCATGGCACCATGGCGCCGAGCGATATCGGTGTTGAAGGTAAAGGACAGGAAATTGTAGGCCGCGCCGAGAATGCCGGCCGATAGCACGATTGCCAGCAGCCGAAGCAGGCGGCGTGCTGCCTCGGGGTTGGAGAGAAGGGGGTTGATCTGTTGCAGGTAGGCTTTGAGTCGCATCCCGCAAATGTAGGCAGGCCGCTGGCAACTGGACATCAGACGATCCTTAAAGGCCGCCTGGCCGAAGGTTTTACTGGTAGTACAGGTCGACCAGCGCCGTGGCTTCGAACGGACCGGAAATGGGCGCCGAGCGCCAGATCAGGTCGGCGCGGAACGGGTTGTGGATCACGCCCGGCGCAGCCAGGTCGGCCAGCTTGAACCAGGTGGCGAAAGGCACCGGCTGGTTGCTGTCCTGCTGGGTCAGGGCGATGCCGACGGAGGTGTTGTTGGCGGGCACCAGCAGCTTGTCGATGATGCTGGCGCTGCCAGCGACCGGGGTGAAGCGGGCGCTGACGGTGTAGGGCGTGTCGCAGGATCTGGTCAGGTCGAGGCTGAAGCTGGCCGAGCTGGCGACCTGGCCGACCTGTGCCGAGCTGGCCAGGGCACGGCGGAAATTGACCACCGAAGGCAAGATGGTCAACTCGGGAGAGCAAGGCACGAAGCGGATGTTGTTCATGCCGGTGACGACATAGTTGAGGTTGCTGTCGGGTTTTGGGTTAAGGCCGCCCTTGCCGTCCAACTGGAATACCCGGTACTCGCTGAGCGTGCTGGCTTGTCCGTCGGTTGGCGTTGCGCCGTTCTTTTCGATGAACACCGTGAAGTTCAGGGTGAAGCGGGCCTTGTCCCAGCCCGCACAGTTCGCCCAGTTGCAACCATAAAGCGAGTTGTAGCCAGTGGTGACGGCGCCCGACGTCTGGGTGATGTTCTGCGAGCCGTAGCGAATCCCGACCCGTATGCCCTTGCCTATACTGGCTTTGGCCGGGTTGACATAGAAATAGACATCTTCCTTGATGCCGGTTTCATAGTCGTCGGCGCAGATGACCGGAACCGAGTGTGGTGCCGATTCCCAGATGATCGTGCCGTCGGGCGCGTCGGCCGGTACCGCCAGTGCGGTGCCCAGTGCCTCCTTGAATACCGCCGCCATGGACGGGTCCAGCTTGCAGGACAGTGCGTAGCTGGTGGCGGGGCAACTGGCGGCGACGAAAAGCAGGCCAAGCAAGTGTTTCCGGATCAGGTTCATGAGTGGGTATCCTGTGGCGGTGTGTTCACGGCAGCGCGATGTGGTGGCGCTTCTGCAGGCCGATATCGGTGAGTTCGCTGAACGCCACGCGACTTTGCGCGGGCAGGGGCGAGGGCGCCTCGAGGGTGAGCGATGCCCCCGGGCGCAGCAGAACGTAGTCCGCAAGCTGGCGCGACTGCCCGGGGCTGTCGAGCTGGAGGTTGACCAGCGAAACGTGAAAGGCACTCGGGTTGCTGACTTCGATCAGGCCAGGCTGACGTGCGCGCCATGCCAGGCCCTCGACCGCCTCGCTGGCCGAGCCTGGCAGGCCGGCAGGGCGGTAGAACAGCTTCAGGCGCTGGCGAACGGCGAATTGCAGGGTATTGGCCTGTTCGGGTTTGCGCGGGATCTCGAGGATGTTCAGCCAGAACAGTGACTCCCTGTCCTCGGGCAGGCCCTTGCCGGCGTACAGCACCCGCAGCATGTGCCGGCCGTTGGGCGGTATCAATGCCAACGGTTGGACGATGGCGAAGGGCGCATCGGCGCTTTCGTCGGTACTGCTGACCCAGCTTTGCATGACGGTGTCGAGGTCGCTGCGATTGACCACGCTGATGCTTGCTTCCTTGTTCGAGCCTGGGTAAATGAGGCGTGTGCCCTCGACTTTGAGCTGGCCCCAGGCACCGGACGCCAGGCCCATCAGGACCAGCGCCGCCATGGCTGGGCGCGAGAGGGTATGAAGCAAGCGCGACATGGTCAGGGCAGGGCTCCGGTGAGGGTGACTGGGAAGGGCCTGGGCATCCTAGACAGCTGGGCCGCCCCCGGCTTTGAGACGTTTCTTAAATTGCCGCGTGGTTTAAATGCCTGCTTTGTGAACTGCCTCACGCGCGCAGACGGCCCGGTCCCTGCTCATCCGATAGGCTCAAACGTGGGTATCGGGGAGTGGAAACCATGAGCGGCAAGCGATTCGCATTGAGTGTTGCAATGAGTCTGGCCCTGGTCGGTCAGGCCCAGGCAGGCGCCGTCGTCGCCTCGGGCATGCTGCAGTTCACTGGCAGCATCGTCGAGCCGTCCTGCACGACTACCGTGGGCAGTGCCGGTTGGCGCATGGATGACTGTCCGGCGCTGGCGCGTGACAGCGTCATCGGCATTGAGGGCGTGGACGGCCAGGCACTGCCGGTGCAGGCGGTACGCGTCGATCAGGGGGCCACGGTCGACCAGGCCTACAGGCTGGTCGACGGGCGCGGCGAGCCGCTGACCCAAGGCCATTACGTGGTGATCCTGACCTCACCTTGAGGGCGGGCAGCCGCTCGCTCGCGCCTTGGAGAACATCTTCAGCTTCAGCTCTCAACACAACATGAATTGCCGTACAGGCAATCCGCCAGTTCGTTTGGATGGCGGCTCGGGAAGCGAGCCGCTGGTTCTCAAACCTGGGACGCTGGAAAATCGACGCCGCGAGCGGTGGCTTCCCAGACGCTGAACTCCGTACGCATGGCGGACAGCTTGGCCATCGCCACATCGAATGCTCTGTTGCCCAGCAGCAGGCGGTGTGGTGGCTGAGGCGAAGTAACCGCAGTATGAATCGCCGCAGCTGCACGGGCCGGGTCCCCCTCCTGCTTGCCGACCGAAGCGTGGTAGGCACGGCGCGCCTTACCTGCGGTAACCTCGTAATCCGCTATCGGTTCCGGCACTTCACCCGATGAGCCTGCCCATTCGGTGCGAAATGCGCTGGGCTCGACCGTCATGACACCGATCCCCAGGGGCTCAAGCTCAGCACGCAAGGTTTCCGATAACCCCTCGACAGCGAACTTGCTCGCGCAGTAGTAGCCTACTGCGGGGAAGCCCGCGAGCCCACCTATGGAGGTCAGGTTCACGATCATGCCCTGACGCCGCTGGCGCATGCCGGGCAGCACTGCCTGGATCATATGGGAGGTGCCGAAGAAGTTAACGTCGAACAGGCGGCGCGCCGCCTGCGGGTCTGTTTCCTCGACAGCGGCGAAGTAACCGATACCGGCGTTGTTGACCAGTACATCCACCCTGCCGAATACGCGTTCAGCTTCAGCCACCACGGCCTTGGCCTGTTCGGCATCGGTTACATCCAGTGGCAGTATCAGCGATTGGCCGAGGCTGGCGAGATCCTGCACCTGTTCGGTCTTGCGTGCGGTGACAACCACGCGCTCGCCTTGCTTGAGCAAATGGGCTGCAATGTGGCGGCCAAAACCGGTGGAACAGCCGGTTACCAGCCAGGTGTTCTGTGTACTCATGGGAGGGTCCTCCTGCAAGTGGTCGGGTTCAGTGCTTGATCGTCTAGGCGCGCCGCTCGAACGTATGGACCTTGGGGACCTCGCTGCAGAACGTGTCGAGTTCGGTCATGAAGGCCTGCACATAAGGTGTCTGCAGATGTCCGTCAAAGGCCTCGGACGAGTGCCAGTCCTCGTAAACGAGCCACCCCTCGACCGAGTCGCCCGATTGGTAGATGTCGTAACGGACGCAGCCAGGCTCCTGCCGTGTGGGGCCGACCAGCGCCAACAGGCGCTGGCCGAGGGCACCGCTTTGCCCGGGGCGTGCGGTGAAGAACGCGAGCTTTGTGAGCATGCTATGGGCTCCTTTATGGGTGATAGACCGATCAACCGGCGGTCACGGTCATGCCGCCGTCGGCCATGACAACCGAACCGACCATGAAGCTGGCCCGTTCGGACGCGAGAAACGCGACGAGCTCGGCAATTTCTTCCGGCTGTGCGGCACGGCCGATGGGGGCCGCTTCGCCGTGCTTGGCAAGAAAGCCAGGACCGTCTTCGACCACGTCATTGAGGATGTTGGTGACCACGTCGCCGACGCCGATGGCATTGACGCGGATACCGTACTCGATGGCTTCGAGTGCCAGCGTACGGGTCAGCTGTGCCAGCGCACCCTTGGAGGCGGTGTAGGCCGCGATGGTTGGAAAGGCGAAGTAGGCGGCATAGGAGGCGATATTGACGATTGCGCCGGACTTGTTAGGCATCATTGCCTTGACTGCCTCGCGGCAATGCAGAAAGGCCGCGGTGGTATTAACCGCCTGGATGCGCTCCCAGTCTTCGCGGGTCATGTCGATGACCAGTTTGTTGATGATGATCCCGGCGTTATTCACCAGGATATCCAGCCGGCCGAACCGCTCGACGGCAAGGCCGACGGCACGTTCTGCAGCGCCATCTTCGCTGATGTCCGCCACCAGTGGGACCAGCCCTGGGCGTGCGAGGTCTTCTACGGCAGGGTCGATATCTTCGGCAACGACCTTGGCGCCACGTGCATGCAGCAAAAGCGCAATTGCCTTGCCGATGCCACTGGCGGCGCCGGTGACCAGCGCGACTTTGCCTTCGACTTCATGGGGAATGTTGGGCGTGATAGTAGTCATGATGCTCTCCTGCGTTGTGAGCCGAGGAGACATTCGCCGGCTCTAGCCCGTAAGGGACGGCTTTACTGTCGCGCAACGCGCAGAGAGAGGCTTTCGTAAGCTTGCCGAGGCTGTCGGGATTTTGCGCCGATATGCAGTCTCTCGGTCCGTAAGCGCAAATCATGCTTTGAATCGCCAGCCAACCCCGCCATCCAGGAGCGGAGTAAACACAGGGGCACCTGGCTCACCGGGGCTTTGACCCGCTGGCTTACCTGCAAACCTCAGATAATATGAGCCGGAACGTTCGAGAGAAGAGCAATGATTTCAGACCCGGGTACCCCAACGCTCGATCAACTGCGGGTATTTCTTGCAGTAGTCGATGTCGGCAGTTTTGCTGGAGCAGCGCGCAAGTTGCATCGCGCCACTTCAGTGGTGAGCTACTCCATTGCCAACCTGGAACTGCAGCTGGGCGTCAGCCTTTTTGATCGCAAAACCACCCGTAAGCCACAATTGACCGACGCCGGCCGGACAGTGCTGGCCGAGGCGCGCACCATCTACAGCAGCATTGACGGGCTGCGCGCCAAGGTTCGCGGTTTGCTGCATGGCCTGGAAGCCGAAGTGCATCTCGTGCTTGACGTAATGTTGCCTCGCGAGCGTATGGTCGATGCGCTGAAAGCCTTCCGAGAAACGTTTCCAACCGTATCCCTACACCTGCATATAGAGGCGCTTGGCGCAGTGACCCAACGGGTGCTCGACCGTGGCGCCACGTTGGGTGTGAGTGGCCCTCTGACCACAAGCATTGATGGCATTGAACGTATCGGCGTAGGTAAGGTGGCGCTGGTTCCGGTGGCCGCGCCTGACCACCCGTTGGCGCAACCGGGTCCACACCCGCCGGGTTCAGGTCGCGCACATGTTCAACTGGTTCTGACAGATCGTTCACGGCTCACTGCAGATCAGGAATTCGCGGTGATCGGCACACGCACGTGGCGCCTGGCGGATTTGGGCGCCAAGCACATGCTGCTTCGCGAAGGCATCGGCTGGGGCAACATGCCGATAGACATGGTTCGCGATGACCTGGCCACCGGACGCCTCGTGCAAGTCGAACTGCCCGACTGTTTTGGCGGCGATTATGCGTTCGATGTTATTTACCGCACCGACACGCCTCCCGGCCCGGCCTCGAAATGGCTGATCGAACGGTTTAAGGCTCAGGCCCGATCCTCCTGACCATTCGAAAAAGTCGAACCTGACGCCCGGCGCATCTATGAACAGGAGTATGTGCTCTTCGTGCGTGTCAAGGACGGCAAGCTTGCCTTTATCCGTGAGTACTTCGACCCGGTCCGGGCTGCCGTTGCCCTGAATGCGCCGATTCCTGCGTTGGCCAGTTAAGGTGTCGCTCGCGCTTACGCAACGCCGCTGCACGGTTGCCGCTTCGCTGAGCCCCTGGCTGTTCGGCTGGAGGGATCTTGAAGGCACACTGGGCGGTCGGTAACAAAAACCGATGCGTTCGCCGAGCTTCTATACGGCATCATGTTCCCCTATTGGCGGTATTGCGTGGGCGTTACGCCCACCTCGCGTTTGAACACCTGTGAGAAATGGCTGTGACTGCTATACCCAACCTCCAGGCCTATATCGATGATGCTCTGATCGGTCTCGAGGAGCAGCTGCCGGGCCCGAGCCATCCTCAACCTGATGAAGAACTGCAAGGGTGAATATCCGGCGGCTTTTTTGAACATTCGGCTGAAGTGGCATTCACTCATCCCGGCAACCTCGGCCAACTGCCTTAAATTGAAGTCCCTTGCCAGATCGGCTTCCATGGCCGCCAGCACGCGCCGAAACTTGTACGCAGGGAGAGCGTTGCGGCGTGGGCGATCGTCCGCTGAGCTATCCAGATAATTGCGGGCAAGGTAGACGGCGATGCATTGGGCCAGACCCTGCAAATAGAGCGGGCTTGCGCCACGTCCCATGAGTTCCAGCCGAACATGCTCCAGCAGTACCGACAGTCCTTCGTCACGCCCGCCTGACACTTCCCGCAGGCGAACGGCCTCGACAGGCCCGCCCAGTACTTCATGGATGGCTTTTTCCAGGAGCGGGACACCGAGATAGATGTGCATGACTTCAAAGGCGTCTGCGCTGGAGACGTTCCAACGCATCTCATACGGTTGCGCCGAAGTGGTCAAAAAGAAATCGCCTTTAGCAACTTCGCTGGTTTCCCATTGGCCCCCAAGCTCACGTTCCTGTACGGCAGCGTTTCCCGAAATGATCCAGACCAGCAAGGGTTCGGCCACCGCTGGGACGATGAAGTTACCTTCCTCACGTTCCCGGTTGAAAATCTGCACCAGGATGTCCCGGTCGGCCAGCACGTCCGAAGCGGCAATTCGCTTGCCCCGGATGTGTGCCTCCAAACCATGGGCAGAAGTCCGCTCTGTCACATCCAGGGTCATAGTGTCCTCCCTCTTTCTTGGCGAGTACGCAGGATAAAAGCTGCCTCGCTTCCTGGGTGCCGTATGGTCAGGTACAGGTTCAAGGCGGACAGCGCGCGGTGTATTTCACCTGATCTGGTCACGGCAGTGAGAACACACTCTGGACGCAACGGCAGGGCTTTCAGGGTTCAGAGTCACGACAAAGCCGGAATGTCTCCATTCCGGCTTGCGCTTCAACGTTCGGGGTATAAAACCATCCCGGCGTGGTACAACACATTGTTGCGAAACTCACCATCAGCGGTAAATCCAGTGTCATCGACATACTCGATGTGATCACCCTCCAACCAATAGCGGCCCTGGTAAGCACTTGCTTGCCGACCGCGTGCTTCGTCGTAGCGGCCCCCGGGCAAGAGTTCATGGCGAATCCGACCGTCAGCCGTCACCCACATGCCAACGTATGTGTTCTGGTTTCCATATGGCTTGCCCATCTCTGTTCCTCGCTATCGTCAATAAAGCATCAGAATGGACTCGCGGTTGGACGCACGATCAGCTCGCTGACGTCGACATCCGCTGGCTGCTCGACCGCGTAGGCAATCGCACGGGCAATGGCCGCAGCGGGAATCGCGATCTTGCGAAACTCCCTCATCTCCGCGCGTCCGCCTTCATCCGAAATGCTGTCGGCCAGCTCCGATTCGGTAACGCCTGGTGCAATCACCGTGACTCGAATATCACCCCCGACCTCTTGACGCAGACCTTCGGAAATTGCCCGGACGGCATATTTGGTGGCGCAGTACACCGCAGCGGTAGGGCTCACGGCGTAGGCACCAATTGAGGCGATATTGATGATCTGGCCAGCACGCTGCTGTTGCATGAGCGGCAGCGTTGCAGCAATACCGTGTAGTACGCCGCGAATGTTCACGTCGATCATCCGGTTCCACTCATTGACCTTCAACGCTTCCAGTTTCGAGAGTGGCATTACGCCGGCATTGTTGATGAGTACGTCGACGCGACCATGCAATTCGACAGCGAAATCGATGAAGGACTGCATGTCGTCCAGGCTGGTGACGTCCAGCGCCAGCACATCAGCGGTACCGCCTGCTGAACGAATGTCATCGGCCAGGGCTTCAAGGCGATCGGTACGGCGGGCCCCCAGAACGACGCGAGCGCCTTTGCTGGCGAGCAGGCGGGCTGTGGCTTCGCCGATACCACTGCTGGCGCCTGTAATCACGATGACTTTGTGTTCGATGCCGTGCATTTTTCTCACTCCTGTTCCTGGTTTCAGAGGCACCTGCTGAACGGCAGGTGTTAAGGCAAGAGTAAAAATCCTGGGGGGAACAGCGTTATGTGATTCCTGCGACGGTCATGCACGATCCTGCATGATTGATCTGCGACTCCTGTCAGCCCTTTGCCCGATCCTGGACTGTCTGAGGGCTGCACGAACCGGATAAAACTTTTCTATTTATTCGAACATAAATGCCGAAACTAACCGGCTATTAAGCAAAGGCGTATGGAGCCACACTCTCACCCGAACTGCTGCAGTCGTACTGGCGTTGTTCAGTGTTCTCACCGCAGCGATTTTCCACAGCGCGCTGGCCGACCAGGCCCAGTTCATCCATTTCTTCAAGAACATCGCGATGGCCGGTGGCTTGCTGCAGACCGTGGCTTTTTTGGTGCAGGCCGCTTCAGCTTGGACGCCCGTCGTCAGTAGTCGAAGTGCAGCGCCACAGAGCATCTGGGGCATCATCACCTTACCAATGGGAAAAACTATGAAAGCTATCCAAGTGGCACAGTACGGTCAGGTTCAGGGGTTGGAACTCAAAGATGTCCCAGATTTGGTGCCCAATGACGACCAGGTTTTAATCAATGTCGCGGGGAGTGGAGTCAACCCGATTGACTGGAAGATCCTCTCAGGGGCAATGAAGCAATTCATCCCATTGTCTTTGCCCTATACGCCGGGGGTCGAGGTTGCCGGTACCGTTGCAGCGGTTGGCAAAAATGTCCAAGGGTTTGTTGTGGGGGATGAGGTATTCGGTTTCATAGGCATAGTCGGTGGCTACGCGACTCAGGCCGTGGCAGCCGCCGACAGGCTTGCGCATAAGCCCGCCGGCGTGCCGCTCCTCCACGCCAGTGGCATTCCTGCTGCAGCGCTTACCGCCTGGCAAGCACTGCATGAACACGCCAACCTACAGCCGGGTCAAACAGTGTTGATTCACGGGGCTGCGGGAGGTGTAGGAAGTTTCGCCGTACAGTTGGCTCGCCTGGCCGGTGCTTATGTAGTGACAACGGCCTCGGCCGGCAACCGAGACTACCTGTATTCACTCGGGGCGCAGCAGGTCATTGACTATACCGCGCAACGGTTCGAAGACGTGGCTGAAGAGATCGATGTTGTTCTCGACCTGGTAGGAGGAGAAACGCAAGACCGTTCATGGACGATTGTCAAACGAGGAGGTGTACTTGTGTCTACCGTCAGCCCACCCGACCCGCAGAAGGCGCGTGAACACGACGCTGTCGGCAAACATTTCGCTACCCGTTCGGATGGGCGCCAGTTAGCACAGATCGCGCAATTGATTGCTGAGGAGAAGTTGCGCGTCGAGGTTGAGGTGATGCCACTTTCCAAGGTGACCGATGCTATAACGCTGAGCTCAGGGGGGCATACCCGCGGCAAACGTGTCCTGGATGTCAATCGTTGAACAGCGGTTAACTGTATTAGGCTTTTATGCAAAGCTTGGGAAAGGGATGCCTGCTCCTTGCTGAAGCCTGAGCCCCCGAGATGCCTCGCCGCAGGAATGTGCAAAATCATCGCAGGAAACCCATAACGGGTTCATTACCGCCGCCTTAATCTGAGCCCAAGCAGCAAGCGAACCACTGCTGCTGCCGGCCATCAGAGCGACCAAGCCTGGAAGCATACAGGCATCAACGTCACGCTTTGCACTGACAACCGGCAACGAATCCATCGCTAATTTCGGAGTCGCTGTCATGAAAAATGTTAACAAAATGATGATTGGAGTCGCCTTAGCTGTTCTGAGCGCAAGTTCGATGGCGCTTCCAGTCAAAGAGCAAGGCAACTGGACCCATAAGCCTTGCAAATACCTGTGTGCACCAATCCTGGTCGAGGACGGTGCAGACCGACTCAATGGCCGTCGGGTTGCCGAGGACGGTGCAGACCGACTCAATGGCCGTCGGGTTGCCGAGGACGGTGCAGACCGACTCAATGGCCGTCGGGTTGCCGAGGACGGTGCAGACCGACTCAATGGCCGTCGGGTCGCCGAGGACGGTGCAGACCGACTCAATGGCCGGCGTGTAGCCGAGGACGGTTCGGACCGAGTCATCAATGCCTGATGTGCCTGGGCTGCGCCAAAGGCCCGGAAAAACCGGGCTTTTGGCAGATCAAATGATCCATTCGGCATCTACCCAAATGGATGCGAACCCACCTATCCTCTGCAATCGGGACAGCCGAACGGGGAGGTAACGGTAGTGAGTGATCTGGACGATGAGCTGACACGCCTGAGGGCCGAACTGGCATCAGCGATGCAACGTTTTGCTCCGACATACGGCGTCTATCAAACGGCGATCGATCCGTTGCATTTCATACGCAGCGACACGCCAACAGATGTCATCCATACGGTTCATAAACCGGGATTGTGCATAATTGTACAGGGCCGGAAACAGATCCAGTTGTGGGATGAAAGCTATACCTACGATCAACTGAACTATCTGGTTGTCTCTGTGACACTGCCTCTGGCTGGGCAAGTGACCGAGGCCTCTCCAGAGAGGCCCTACTTCTGCATTCGCCTGGATATCGACCCGGCAGAAATCGCTCAGCTGATTGCCGACGTCAGCCCGATCGGCGTACCCAGCCAGCCATCTCGTCGCGGCCTCTATCTGGACAGGATTGATACCCCATTGCTTGATGCCATGTTGCGACTGGTACGTCTGTTGGATGTGCCCTCCGATATCCCGGCATTGGCTCCGCTGGCCCTCAGGGAAATATTTTACCGGTTGCTCAAAGGCCAGCAGGGCCAGCGATTACATGAGATAGCCATCAACGACAGCCAGACCCACCGGGTGACAAGAGCTATCGAATGGTTGAACAACAACTATGCGCAGCCGCTGCACATCGATGAGTTGGCGAGCTATGTCAATTTGAGTAATTCCACGCTTCACCACCGATTCAAGGCAATCACCGCGATGAGCCCGTTGCAGTACCAGAAACAACTGCGCCTGCAGCACGCACGAAGGTTGATGATTTCAGAAGGGCTGGATGTTTCCACGGCCGGGTTCACGGTGGGCTATGAGAGCCCGTCACAGTTCAGCAGAGAATACAGCCGGATGTTCGGAGCCCCTCCAAGCAAGGACATCGCAAAGATTCGATCGATGGGATGAGTTGCAAGGTGGAACGGGCCCCCGCAAGCAAGTAAAGGGGGGCAGCGTAGGGGGATTGATACCGGTCGGGCCTATGCGTCAGCCCTCAGCAGTCTCGCTGTGCGCCAGGATCAATAACTTGTCAGTTTCGATCATTGAGCCCTTTCAAACGGCTGTTTAATGTCGCTGACAGACAAACGACGGGGCCCGCCACCCAGTGAGGTGCCCGCAATCCGTGATCACGCCATCAGGGGACCTTTCCATGGCCGCCGACCGCTACCCGCACCTGCTTGCCCCGCTGGACCTGGGCTTTACCACCTTGCGCAATCGCACTCTGATGGGCTCGATGCACACCGGCCTCGAAGAGCGCCCCGGCGGCTTCGAGCGCATGGCTGCATACTTTGCCGAGCGCGCCCGCGGTGGCGTTGGCCTGATGGTCACTGGCGGCATTGCGCCCAATGATGAAGGCGGGGTGTATTCCGGTGCGGCAAAGCTCAGCACCGAGGAAGAGGCCGACAAGCACCGCATCGTCACCGAGGCGGTGCACGCTGCCGGTGGCAAGATCTGCCTGCAGATCCTGCATGCCGGGCGCTACGCCTACAGCCCACGCCAGGTGGCACCTAGCGCGATCCAGGCGCCGATCAACCCGTTCAAGCCCAAGGCGCTGGACGAGGAGGGTATCGAGAAGCAGATTGCCGACTTCGTCAATTGTGCCGTGCTGGCCCAGCGTGCCGGTTACGACGGTGTCGAAATCATGGGTTCGGAAGGTTACTTCATCAACCAGTTCCTGGCCGCCCACACCAACCACCGCACCGACCGCTGGGGCGGCAGTTATGAAAACCGCATGCGCCTGGCAGTGGAAATCGTCAGCCGGGTGCGTGGCGCGGTAGGGCCGAACTTCATCATCATCTTCCGCCTGTCGATGCTCGACCTGGTCGAGGGTGGCAGCACCTGGGACGAGATCGAGCTGCTGGCCAAGGCCATCGAGCAGGCCGGCGCTACCTTGATCAACACCGGAATCGGCTGGCACGAGGCGCGTATTCCGACCATCGCCACCAAAGTGCCGCGTGCGGCCTTCAGCAAAGTCACCGCCAAGTTGCGGGGCGTGGTGAGCATTCCGCTGATCACCACCAACCGCATCAACACCCCGGAGGTGGCCGAGGCGGTGCTGGCCGAGGGCGATGCGGACATGGTCTCGATGGCCCGACCGTTTCTCGCCGACCCGGACTTCGTCAACAAGGCCGCTGCCGGTCGCGCGGATGAAATCAACACCTGCATCGGCTGCAACCAGGCCTGCCTGGACCACACCTTCGGCGGCAAACTGACCAGCTGCCTGGTCAACCCGCGTGCCTGCCACGAGACCGAACTCAACTACTTGCCTGTACGTACGGTGAAGCGCATTGCCGTGGTCGGCGCCGGCCCGGCTGGCCTGGCAGCGGCCACCGTGGCGGCCGAGCGGGGCCACGCGGTGACCCTGTTTGACGCCGCCAGCGAGATCGGTGGCCAGTTCAACGTGGCCAAGCGGGTGCCGGGCAAGGAAGAATTCTTCGAAACGCTGCGTTACTTCCGCAACAAGGTCAAAAGCACGGGCGTCGACCTGCGCCTGAATACCCGCGTGGATGTGCAGGCACTGGTGGGCGGCGGCTTTGATGAAATCATCCTGGCTACCGGCATCGCCCCGCGTACACCGGCCATTGCGGGCGTGGAGCATGCCAAGGTGCTCAGCTACCTGGACGTGCTGCTCGAGCGCAAGCCTGTGGGCAAGTCGGTGGCCGTGGTTGGCGCGGGAGGTATCGGCTTCGATGTGTCCGAGTACCTGGTGCATCAAGGGGTGGCCACCAGCCAGGACCGAGCGGCATTCTGGAAAGAGTGGGGCATCGATACCCACCTTCAGGCGCGAGGTGGTGTGGCCGGGATCAAGGCCGAGCCGCATGCTCCGGCGCGGCAGGTGTACCTGTTGCAGCGCAAGAAATCCAAGGTGGGTGACGGGCTCGGCAAGACGACCGGCTGGATTCACCGCACCGGGTTGAAGAACAAGGGGGTGCAGATGCTCAACAGCGTCGAGTATCTGGCTATCGACGATGCCGGCCTGCACATTCGTGTGGACGGCGGCGAGCCGCAGGTGCTGGCGGTGGATAACGTGGTGATCTGTGCCGGGCAAGAGCCGCTGCGCGAGCTGCAGGAAGGGCTGGTGGCGGCGGGGCAGTCGGTGCACCTGATTGGTGGCGCGGATGTGGCGGCCGAGCTGGATGCCAAGCGGGCGATCAACCAAGGCTCGCGGTTGGCGGCTGAGCTCTGAGGCCGTTGGGGCTGCGTGAACCCGACACCTGCACGTGTGGGAGCGGGCATGCCCGCGAAACAGGTGACGCGGTGGATGGCACCGGCCTTGCCGGTGTTCGCGGGTGAACCCGCTCCTACGACGGCCTGTGCCGGGGCATCGATGCCTGTGTCGAGCCACCCTGGCACTGTGATACCTCGGCGGGGGCGACTCATCGATTACAAGCGCTTGCGGGATTACCCTGTACACTGCGATCCATGCATGTATTCGACCTCCCCCCAGCCCCCCTGCAGTTTCTGGACTTGCCCTGGCTGCGGCAAGCCCAGGTCCAGGCCGCCACTCTGCGCCTGGACCTGATTGACCCGCTGATCAGCGGCAACAAGTGGTTCAAGCTACGCCACCACCTGCAACAGGCCGGCGCCAGCCATGCTCCAGGCCTGATCAGCCTTGGCGGCAACCATTCCAACCATCTGCACGCCTTGGCCGCTGCCGGCAAGCGTTTCGGCTTCGCCACCGCCGGCCTGTTACGCGGCCATGCCCAGGACACGCCAACCGTGCGTGACCTGCAGGCGCTGGGGATGAAACTGCATTGGCTAGGCTACGGCGGCTACCGTGCGCGCAACGAGCCAGGCTTTTGGGCTTCCTGGCAGGCGCGCTATCCAGGCTGGCACTGCATCCCCGAAGGGGGCGGCGGGCTGGCCGGTGCGCAGGGCTGCGCGCTGATCATGCAGCAGGCGCGCGCGCAAATCTCGGCCTTGGGGTGGTCAGACTACGACGCCTGGTGGTTGGCTGCCGGAACGGGGACTACCTTGGCCGGCCTGGTAATGGCTGAGGCAGGGGCGCATGCCGTGCACGGCGCCTTGGCCGTACCCAGGGATCATGGGGTGCCGGAGACGGTGGCAGCATTGGCCGGCACGCACGGCTACCAGCTACACGACGCCTGCCGTGGCGGTTTCGGAAAATTCGACGATGCGCTACTGACGTTCATCGCCGACTGCGAGCAGCACACTGACGTGCCGCTCGAAGCCCTCTATACCGGCAAGGCTCTGCTGGCCTTGCGTGATCAGGTCGCTGCCGGGCTGTTCAAGCCCGGCAGCCGCCTGATCTTCGTACACACGGGTGGCCTGCAGGGGCGACGCGGTTACTTGTAGGGCAGCATGCGCAACAGCGTGTTGTCGCGCTGCACATAGTGGTGGTAAAGCCCGGCCAGTGCATGCAGGCCGATCAGCCAGTAGCCCCAGCTGCCAATACGCTCATGCCAACCTTTGATGAACTTGGCCTGGTCCGGGTTCGGGCCGATCAGGTGTGGCAGCTCCAGGCCAAAGAACGGCACCGGTTTGTCGGCGGCACTGAGGATCAGCCAGCCGGCCAGCGGCAGGCCGATCATCATCAGGTACAGTGCCAGGTGCATCAGGTGCGCCAGGCCGGTCTGCCAGGCCGGTGGTTTGGGCACGATGGGCGGAGTCGGGCGGCTCAGGCGCATGGCCAGGCGCAGCCAGACCAGCACGAACACGCTGAGCCCGAGCATGAAGTGCAGGTCCTTCATCAGGTTGCGTTCGACGCTGTCCTTGGGGAACAGGCCACGCAATTCGATGAGGGCATAGACAGCGGCCAGCAGCACCAGCATCAGCCAATGCAGGGCGATGGACAGGCGCGCGTAATGGGTGGTGGTGGGGGATGAAACCATGATTGGTCCTCGTCATCAGGTCTGAATGGCGCTCTTGCTGGCGCTCAGGAGTCATTTTAATGGCTACCGGAAACAGATCTTTGCGCCAGGTCTGTGAAAAATGTGTTGCCAGCCACCGGCCCCTTCGCGGGCACGCCCGCTCCCACAGGTACTGCACAGTCTTGGAAGCCTGTGCAGTTGGACTGTGGGAGCGGGCGTGCCCGCGAAGGGGCCGGAACAGGCGACATCAGTTACCGGGCAGATACGGCCAGTCATCACCCACCAGAAACACCCGCTCTGCCTCCTGCCAGGCACCCTCGGCATCAGGCACCAGTCGTACCAGCAAGTGCGCCGGTGCCTGCTGTTCCAGCACATGCAGCCAGGCTGCAAACTGCTCCGCCTGCCAGCACTCACCTGACTCCACCCTCGCCGGCGCCAGCCAGGCATGCCGCTGCAGCGGCTGCCAGCGCTCGCCCTCGGCCATCACCCAGTCCCGCCGACGAAGCCAGCGCCCGCGCAAATGTTGCGGGTTGGCGCCCTCCGGCGCCTCGGCATGCCCAGGCCGTGGATAGAACAGGTAACCACCCAGCCACATTTGCGCCTGCACCTGCTCCACCCCTAGCTGGGCCAGCGCCTGACGGCTGTGCGCCCCCTTGGACATGGGCAACTGGTGCCCCGCCAGGTGCGCAAGCTTGGTCCCCAGCCGGTCATGGCAACCTGGCCCCAGCCAGGCATGGGGATCGTGCCCGGCGCCTTCCGGGCCCAGGTACAGCTTGATCGCCAGTTCCAGGTGGTGCACGCCGTCGCAGTCGCGCAACACCACGTCGAGCTCGCCCAAGGTGCGCCCGCCGTCGCGAATCGCCAGGTTGGCGGCCAGCAGCTCGATGCCTGGCGCCTGGCCCAGGGCAAATTGCCACAGGCGTTCGTAGTAATGCCCCAGGCGCCGGCTGCCCAATTGCGCCAGCCACTCGCGCAACGGTCGGTCATCGGCATCCAGGGCCCGCAACCATTGTTCAAGGCGTTGTGGCTGCTGCGCCCACAGGCTGCCCGCCAGCGGGTGTCGCTGGGGGCAGGGCGGGGCGCTGAGCAGGGGCGGCGACAACAGGGCCCATGCCAGGTCACGCACGGTAGAGTGCTGCAGTTGTCGGGGCAGGTCGTGAAGCTGGGCGAATGGCGTCATCCTGCGAGCATAGCCGGTTTGCCGCTGCCCGGTGGTTTCGCCCATAATCGGCGCATCGTCACCCGCCGCAGAGCCTCGCAGGAGCCCCATGGAGCAATTTCGCAATATCGGTATCATCGGTCGCCTTGGCAGCTCGCAGGTGCTCGACACCATTCGCCGACTGAAAAAATTCCTCCTCGATCGCCACCTGCACGTGATCCTCGAGGACACCATTGCCGAAGTGCTGCCCGGCCATGGCTTGCAGACGTCCACCCGCAAGCTGCTGGGCGAGGTCTGCGACCTGGTCATCGTGGTCGGCGGCGACGGCAGCCTGCTGGGCGCTGCCCGCGCGCTGGCCCGGCACAACATTCCGGTGCTGGGTATCAACCGTGGCAACCTGGGTTTTCTCACCGACATCCGCCCCGACGAGCTGGAACAGAAGGTCGCCGAAGTGCTCGACGGCCACTACCTGGTAGAAAACCGTTTCCTGCTGCAGGCCGAGGTGCGTCGCCACCACGAGGCCATCGGCCAGGGCGATGCGCTGAACGACGTGGTGCTGCACCCGGGCAAGTCCACGCGCATGATCGAGTTCGAGATCTACATCGACGGCCAGTTCGTCTGCAGCCAGAAGGCCGACGGCCTGATCGTCGCCACCCCCACCGGCTCCACCGCCTATGCGCTGTCGGCCGGTGGCCCGATCATGCACCCCAAGCTCGATGCCATCGTCATCGTGCCGATGTACCCACACACCTTGTCGGGCCGGCCAATCGTGGTTGACGGCAACAGCGAGCTGAAGATCGTGGTGTCCAAGGACCTGCAGATCTACCCGCAGGTGTCCTGTGACGGCCAGAACCACTTCACGTGCGCCCCCGGCGACACCATCACGGTCAGCAAAAAGCCGCAAAAGCTGCGCCTGATCCACCCGCTGGACCACAATTACTACGAGGTCTGCCGCACCAAACTGGGTTGGGGCAGCCGCCTGGGGAGCAGTGACGACTGATGCTCGATCCGGCGCGAAGTTTTGACATCATCGGCGACGTGCACGGCTGTGCACTGACCCTTGAACGCCTGCTCGACGCCCTCGGATACAAGCGCGTGGCTGGCGTGTGGCGCCACCCGCGACGTCAGGCGCTGTTCCTTGGCGACATCGTCGACCGCGGGCCACGCATTCGTGAGGCGCTGCACATCGTCCACGACATGGTCGAAGCCGGCCAGGCGTTCTGCATCATGGGCAACCACGAATACAATGCCCTGGGCTGGGTCACCCCGGCGCTGCCTGGCAGCGGCAAGGCCTATGTCCGCGAACACACGCCGCGGCATGCCCGGCTGATCGACGAAACCCTGACCCAGTTTGCCCAGCACCCCGGCGATTGGCACGATTTCGTCAACTGGTTCTACCAGCTGCCGCTGTTCATCGACGCAGGGCGCTTCCGTCTGGTGCACGCCTGCTGGGACCCGCGGCTGATCGAACCGCTGCGCCGGCAATACCCCGACGGACGCATCGATGAGCACTTCATCCAGGCCTCGGCGGTCAGTGGCAGTTTTGCCGACACGGTGTGCAACCGCCTGTTGCGCGGTACCGACATGCGCCTGCCGGACGGGCTGACGCTGACCGGCGGCGACGGCCTGACCCGTGCGTTCTTCCGCACCAAGTTCTGGGAAGAAGACCCGAAAACCTACGGTGACATCGTGTTCCAGCCCGATGCGCTCCCCGAGGAAGTGGCCAGCACCCCGCTCAGCCACAGCCAGAAGAACGCCTTGCTGCGTTATGACGAAGACCAGCCGATGCTGTTCGTCGGGCATTACTGGCGCAGCGGCCGACCGGCACCGATCCGCGCCAACCTGGCCTGCCTGGACTACAGCGCCGTGCTCTACGGCAAGCTGGTCGCCTACCGGCTGGATGATGAAACCCGTATCGACCCACACAAGTTCGTCTGGGTCGACGTCGACCGCCCACAGGCCAACCAATGAACATTATCGAAGTGATGCGCCTGCCGCTGTCGGTCGACCTCAGCGGCTTCGTCCACCTGTTGCAACGCCTGCAGGTGCCGCACCGGGTCAGCGAGGAGGGCGATGCCCAGGTCCTCTGGGCCCCCGACACCCTGGCCGAAGATGTGCTGCAGCTTTACCAGCGCTACCCCGACGGCAACGCCGACCTGCCGGCCACTGCCGACCCTGTAGGGGCGGGGTCACCCGCGAATGCCCCCACACAGCCTTCTCTGGCAGCCCAGGCCAAGGCCTGCAAAATCACCACCCTGACCCTGCTGCTGTGCTTCATCGTCGCCGGCCTTACGGGGCTTGGTGACAACTTCACCACCATCAGCTGGTTCACCTTCCTCGACTTCCGTGTCCAGGGCGACTACCTGTACTTCACCTCGCTGGCGCAAACCCTGGATGAAGGCCAGTGGTGGCGCCTGGTATCACCCATGCTGCTGCATTTCGGCGTGCTGCACCTGGCCATGAACAGCCTGTGGTACTGGGAGCTGGGCAAACGCATCGAACTGCGCCAGGGCCCGTGGGCGTTGCTGGGCCTGACCCTGCTGTTCAGCCTGGTGTCCAACCTGGCCCAGCACTACACCAGTGGGCCGAGCCTGTTTGGTGGTCTGTCCGGCGTGCTGTACGGCCTGCTCGGGCATATCTGGCTGTACCAGTGGCTGGCGCCTGACCGTTACTTCAACCTGCCCAAGGGCGTGCTGGTGATGATGCTGATCTGGCTGGTGGTATGCCTGACCGGCGTGGTCGGCACGCTCGGCCTTGGCCAGATCGCCAATGCCGCCCACGTCGGCGGGCTGCTCATCGGATGCCTGACCGGGCTCTTGGGTGGGGCGCTGGCCCGGCGTAAACTGTCGGCTTGAATCAGGAGACACTATGTCCACTTTCGCGCAAATGATTGAAAACATTACCCCGGAAATCTACCAGAGCCTGAAACTGGCCGTGGAAATCGGCAAATGGTCCGATGGCCGCAAGCTCACCGCCGAGCAGAAAGAGCTGTCGCTGCAGGCGGTCATCGCCTGGGAGATGAAGAACCTGCCTGAAGACCAGCGCACCGGCTACATGGGCCCGCAGGAGTGCGCGTCGAAGTCCGCGCCCATCGCCAACATTCTGTTCAAGTCGGACTCGGTACATTGATCGAACTAGCACGTGGCTCGTTGAGCAAGATGGCCGTAAGCCTGCAGGCACCGGTGGTGCAGTACAGCTTCCGCCTGGATGACACGCAGGTGCCGGTCAACCCCATGATCGGTCAGCGCCTGCGCCTGGAATACCTCGGCGCCATTCATTGCAGCCATTGCGGCAAGCGCACCAAGACCAGCTTCAGCCAGGGTTACTGCTACCCGTGCATGACCAAGCTGGCCCAGTGCGATGTGTGCATCATGGCCCCGGAAAAATGCCACTACGACGCCGGCACCTGCCGGGAGCCGTCGTGGGGCGAACAGTTCTGCATGACCGACCACGTCGTCTACCTGGCCAATTCGTCGGGGATCAAGGTCGGCATCACCCGTGCCACCCAGCTGCCCACCCGCTGGCTCGACCAGGGCGCCAGCCAGGCGTTGCCGATCATGCGCGTGGCCACCCGGCAGCAATCGGGCCTGGTCGAAGACGTGCTGCGCAGCCAGGTGCCGGACCGTACCAACTGGCGCGCGCTGCTCAAGGGCGATGCCGAGGTGCTCGACCTGCCGGCCATCCGGGAGCAGATCTTCGAAGCCTGCGCCGACGGCCTGCGCGAACTGCAGGGGCGCTTTGGCCTGCAGGCGATCCAGCCGCTGCCGGACGCCGAAGTGGTGCAGATGAACTACCCGGTCGAGGCGTACCCGAAGAAGATTGTCAGCTTCAACCTCGACAAGGACCCGGTGGCCGAGGGCACGCTGCTGGGCATCAAGGGCCAGTACCTGATCTTCGACACCGGTGTGATCAATATTCGCAAGTACACGGCCTACCAGTTGGCCGTGCTCCAGTAAAAAGGACCTGCACATGCGTACCGAACAACCGCAAGTGATCTACCTCAAGGATTACCAGGCGCCGGAGTACCTGATCGACGAGACGCACCTGACCTTCGAGCTGTTCGAGGACCACACGCTGGTTCACGCGCAACTGGTCATGCGCCGCAACCCGGCACGCGGTGCCGGCCTGCCGCCACTGGAACTCGATGGCCAGCAGCTGGAACTGCTGCGCGCCTCCCTGGATGACCAGGAATTGCAGCCAGGCGACTACCGGCTCGACGCCGACAGCCTGACCGTACAGCCCAAGGCCGAGCGTTTCACCCTCGACACCAGCGTGAAGATCCACCCGGAAAGCAACACCGCCCTGGAAGGCCTGTACAAGTCGGGCAAGATGTTCTGCACCCAGTGCGAGGCCGAGGGCTTCCGCAAGATCACCTACTACCTCGACCGCCCGGACGTGATGAGCACCTTCACCACCACGGTCATCGCCGAGCAGCATCGCTACCCGGTCTTGCTGTCGAACGGCAACCCGATCGGCAGCGGCCCGGCCGAAGACGGCCGTCACTGGGCGACCTGGGAAGACCCGTTCATGAAGCCGGCCTACCTGTTCGCCCTGGTGGCCGGTGACCTGTGGTGCGTTGAAGACAGCTTCACCCGCCAGTCCGGCCGTGAGGTGACCCTGCGCATCTACGTCGAGCCCGAGAATATCGACAAGTGTGACCACGCCATGGTCAGCCTGAAAAAGTCCATGCGCTGGGACGAAGAAGTCTATGGCCGCGAGTACGACCTGGACATCTTCATGATTGTTGCGGTCAATGACTTCAACATGGGCGCCATGGAAAACAAGGGCCTGAACATCTTCAACTCCAGCTGTGTGCTGGCCCGCGCCGAAACCGCCACCGATGCTGCGCACCAGCGCGTCGAAGGGGTGGTCGCTCACGAGTATTTCCACAACTGGTCGGGCAACCGTGTCACCTGCCGTGACTGGTTCCAGCTGTCGCTGAAGGAAGGCTTCACGGTGTTCCGCGATGCCGAGTTCAGTGCCGACATGAACTCGCGCACGGTCAAGCGCATCGAAGACGTCGCCTACCTGCGCACCCACCAGTTCGCCGAAGACGCGGGCCCCATGGCCCACCCGGTGCGCCCGGACAGCTTCATCGAAATCTCCAACTTCTACACCCTGACCGTCTACGAGAAGGGCGCCGAAGTGGTGCGCATGGTCCGCACCCTGTTGGGTACCGAAGGCTTCCGTAAAGGCAGCGACCTGTACTTTGAACGTCACGATGGTCAGGCGGTCACCACCGACGACTTCATCAAGGCCATGGAAGACGCCAATGGCGTCGACTTTACCCAGTTCAAGCGCTGGTACAGCCAGGCGGGTACTCCGCGTCTGGAGGTCAGCGAGGCGTATGACGCCGCCGCGCAGACCTACAGCCTGACGTTCCGCCAGAGCTGCCCGCAGACCCCTGACAAGGCCGAGAAACTGCCGTTCGTGATCCCGGTGGAGCTGGGCCTGCTGGATGCCGCCGGCAACGATCTGCCGCTGCAGTTGGCGGGCGAAGAGGCCGCTCAAGGGACCAGCCGCGTGCTGTCGGTGACCGAGGCCGAGCAAACCTTCACCTTCCACGGCATTCAGGCCAGGCCGCTGCCGTCGCTGCTGCGTGGCTTCAGCGCCCCGGTGAAGCTGAGCTTCCCGTATGACCGCGACCAGCTGATGTTCCTGATGCAGCACGACAGCGACGGCTTCAACCGCTGGGAAGCGGGCCAGCAGTTGTCGGTGCAGGTACTGCAGGAACTGATCGGCCAGCATCAACGCGGTGAAGCCCTGAAGCTCGACCAGCGCCTGATCACCGCCCTGGGCACTGTGCTGGGCAACGAATCGCTGGACCCGGCCATGGTGGCCGAAATGCTCTCGCTGCCAGGTGAGGCGTACCTTACCGAGATCAGCCAGGTGGCCGACGTCGACGCCATCCACGCCGCCCGCGAGTTCGCACGCCAGCAGATCGCCGAACACCTGTTCGACGCCCTGTGGGCGCGTTACCAGGCCCACCGTGCAGTGTCGCGCAGCACTGCCTATGTGGCCTCGGCCGAGCACTTTGCCCGCCGCAGCCTGCAGAACATCGCCCTGTCGTACCTGATGCAGAGTGGCAAGCAACAGGTGCTGGACGCGACCCTGGAGCAGTTCGAGCACTGCGACAACATGACCGAGCGCCTTACCGCGCTGGCGGTACTGGTCAACTCGCCGTTCGAGGCCGAGCGCGCCAAAGCGCTGGAGGCCTTTGCCGAGCACTTCAAGGACAACCCGCTGGTCATGGACCAATGGTTCAGCGTGCAGGCGGCCAGCACGCTGCCGGGCGGGCTGGCGCGGGTCAAGGCGTTGATGCAGCACCCGGCCTTCACCCTGAAGAACCCGAACAAGGTGCGTGCGCTGATCGGTGCCTTTGCCGGGCAGAACCTGGTCAACTTCCATGCTGCCGATGGCTCCGGGTATCGCTTCCTGGCGGACCTGGTGATCGAGCTGAATGCGCTGAATCCGCAGATTGCCTCGCGGCAACTGGCGCCGCTGACCCGCTGGCGCAAGTATGACGATGCGCGTCAGGCGCTGATGAAGGGTGAGCTGGAGCGGATTCTGGCTTCTGGGGAGCTGTCCAGTGATGTGTATGAAGTTGTGAGCAAGAGTCTGGCGTAATTCTGGTGAATTGGGGCTGCTTTGCAGCCTTTCGCGGGTGAACCCGCTCCTACAGGGGGCGTAACCTTGTAGGAGCGGGTTTACCCGCGAAGGGCCGCCCAGCGGCCCCGGCTTCCCCCGGCCGACAACAAAACATAACACCCCGCCCGTTGTCTTCCCGCAAACATCCCCGCTACGATCCCCTCAAGCGATTGCAGGCCTCTAGATCAGGCTTTTTGCAAAGCCTGCAATGCATTGACCCACCAACAAGAACACAACAAGGGGGCAGTCATGAGGGAACAGCTACGTACGCCAGCCAGGCGTGGTGCCTGGCCTTGGGCAGCCAGCGCGATGCTGGCATTGGCATTGGGGGTGTGGGCCGACAGCGCCCAGGCCGCGGCCGCCGACGAATACTCCACCGAATCGGCCAAGGCCAGCCAAAGCCTGTTGATCGACGCCACCCATGCCGGCAAGCGCCTGGTGGTGGTGGGTGATCGCGGCCACATTCTGTTCTCCGACGACCAAGGCAGTACCTGGACCCAGGCCCGGGTACCCACCCGGCAATTGCTCACTGCCGTGTTTTTCCTCGACGACAAGCGTGGCTGGGCCGTCGGCCACGACGCGCAGATCCTCGCCAGCAGCGACGGCGGCGCCACCTGGAGCAAGCAGTTCGAAGACCTCGCCCGTGAAGCGCCCTTGCTCGATGTCACCTTCCTTGACGCCCAGCACGGCTTTGCCGTGGGGGCCTATGGTGCCTTGCTGGAAACCACCGATGGTGGGCAGCACTGGCAGGATGTGGCCGAGCGGCTGGACAACCCGGACCAGCTGCACCTGAACGGTATCGCCCAAGTGCGCGATGCCGGCCTGTTCATCGTGGGTGAGCAGGGCGGCATGTTCCGCTCCACCGACAACGGCCAGACCTGGGCCAAGGTCCAGGGCCCCTACGAGGGCTCGTTGTTCGGCGTGATCGGCACCGCCAGGCCGCAGACCCTGCTGGCCTACGGCCTTCGCGGCAACCTGTTCCGCTCCAGCGACTTCGGTGACAGCTGGCAGCCGATCGAACTCAAGGCCGCGCGCGGTACCCTGGAGTTCGGCCTGGCAGGCGCTACGCTTGTCGATGATGGCAGCCTGGTGCTGGTCGGCAATGGTGGCAGCGTGCTGCGCAGCACGGACAACGGCCAGACCTTCAGCGTTTACAACCGTGCCGACCGCCTGGCCCTGGCCGGCGTCAGTGGCCTGGCCAACGGCGGCCTGCTGCTGGTGGGGCAGGGGGGTGTGCACCTGGCCAGCGCCGAAGGGGCTGATCAGGCGGCCCGGGAGGTGCGTCCATGACCAGCAGGGAGAGCATTGCCATGCACCCGCATCACCAGGATAAAGCCACGCTGCTCGAACGCCTGATCTTCAACAACCGCCCAGTGGTCATCGCCCTGTGCGTGCTGGTCAGCATTTTCCTGTTCTGGCAGGCCACGCAGATTCGCCCCTCCACCAGCTTCGAGAAGATGATCCCGCTGCAGCATCCGTTCATCGAGCAGATGATGGAGCACCGCAACGACCTGGCCAACCTCGGCAACACCGTGCGCATCTCGGTGGAGGCGGTGAACGGTGACATCTTCGACAAGGACTACATGGAGACCCTGCGTCAGATCCATGACGAAGTGTTCTACATCCCGGGTGTCGATCGGGCCGGGCTGAAGTCACTGTGGAGCCCCAGCGTGCGCTGGAGCGAGGTCACCGAAGAGGGGTTTTCCGGTGGCGAGGTCATCCCTAACACCTACAACGGGTCGCAGGACAGCCTCGATACCCTGCGCGACAACGTGCTCAAATCAGGCCAGGTGGGGCGCCTGGTAGGCAACAACTTCAAGTCCAGCATCGTCGACGTGCCGCTGCTGGAGAGCTACCCCGACCCGCAGGACCCGGGCAAACAGGTGAAGCTGGACTACCAGCAGTTCTCTCACCTGCTGGAAGAGAAGATCCGTGACAAGTTCCAGGCGCAGAACCCCAATGTAAAAATCCACATCGTCGGCTTTGCCAAGAAGGTCGGTGACCTGATCGATGGCCTGGTGATGGTGGCGATGTTCTTCGGCGTCGCCCTGGTGATCACCTGGGTGCTGTTGTACTGGTTTACCTGGTGCATCCGCAGCACTGTCGCCGTGCTCATCACCACGCTGGTGGCGGTGGTCTGGCAGCTGGGGCTGATGCATGCGGTGGGCTTTGGCCTGGACCCGTACTCGATGCTGGTGCCGTTCCTGATCTTCGCCATCGGCATTTCCCACGGGGTGCAGAAGATCAACGGCATCGCCCTGCAGTCGAGTGACGCCGACAACGCCCTTACCGCTGCCCGGCGCACATTCCGTCAGTTGTTCCTGCCGGGAATGATCGCCATCCTTGCCGACGCGGTGGGCTTCATTACCCTGCTGATCATCGACATCGGGGTGATTCGCGAACTGGCCATCGGCGCCTCCATCGGCGTGGCGGTGATCGTGTTCACCAACCTGATCCTGCTGCCGGTGGCCATCTCCTACGTGGGCATCAGCAAGAAGGCCATCGAGCGCAGCAAGAAAGACGCGACCCGAGAGCACCCGTTCTGGCGCCTGTTGTCGAACTTCGCCAGTGCCAAGGTGGCGCCGGTGTCGGTGGTGCTGGCGCTGCTCGCCTTCGCCGGTGGCCTGTGGTACAGCCAGAACCTGAAGATCGGCGACCTCGACCAGGGTGCACCGGAGCTGCGCCCCGACTCGCGGTACAACCAGGACAACAACTTCATCATCAGCAACTACTCGACCAGTTCCGATGTGCTGGTGATCATGGTCAAGACGCCGTCGGAGAAGTGCTCGGTCCACTCCACCATGGCGCCGATCGACGAGCTGATGTGGACCATGGAAAACACCCCTGGCGTACAGTCGGCGATTTCCCTGGTCACCGTTTCCAAACAGGTGATCAAGGGCATGAACGAGGGCAGCCTGAAATGGGAAACCCTGTCGCGTAACCCGGACATCCTCAACAACTCCATCGCCCGGGCTGACGGCCTTTACAACGGCGACTGCTCATTGGCACCCGTGCTGGTGTTCCTCAATGACCACAAGGCTGAAACGCTGGAGCGCGTCACCGCCGTGGCCAAGGCGTTTGCCGACAGCCATGACAAGGAAGGCCTGCAGTTTCTGCTGGCGGCGGGCAACGCCGGTATCGAGGCAGCAACCAACGAAGTGATCAAGTCGGCCGAGCTGACTATCCTGATCCTGGTGTACATCTGCGTGGCAGTGATGTGCCTGATCACCTTCCGCTCGTTCGCCGCCACGCTGTGCATCGTGCTGCCCCTGGTGCTGACCTCGGTGCTGGGCAACGCGCTGATGGCCTATATGGGCATCGGGGTGAAGGTGGCGACCTTGCCGGTGGTGGCGCTGGGGGTGGGGATTGGCGTGGATTACGGCATCTACATCTACAGCCGGCTGGAGAGCTTCCTGCGTGCGGGGCTGCCGTTGCAGGAGGCCTATTACCAGACCCTGCGCTCGACGGGTAAAGCCGTGTTGTTCACTGGCTTGTGCCTGGCCATCGGCGTGTGTACCTGGATCTTCTCGGCAATCAAGTTCCAGGCTGATATGGGGCTGATGCTGACCTTCATGCTGCTGTGGAACATGTTTGGCGCGCTGTGGCTGCTGCCGGCGCTGGCACGGTTCCTGATCAAGCCGGAGAAGATGGTGGGCAAGGAGGGGGGCTCGATTTTCGCCCATTGAATCGCAAGGGGGCCGCATTGCGGCCCAATCGCGACACAAGGCCGCTCCTCCACTAGGTTCGCGTGCCCTTGTAGAAGCAGCCTTGTGTCGCGATGGGGCTGCAAAGCAGCACCAGGGTTATAATGCCGCCACATCTTCCACAGGTACCCCCATGTCCCCCCTCGCCACCGCCCTGCAGTCCTGCGACATGCTCCTGATTGACGGCCTGCACGCCTTCGATTTCACCGCCGACGCATCCGGTCTCACCGTCGAATGCATGGACGGCCGCCAGCTTCGCCGCTGGTCCTTCACCCCCGAACAAGTCGCCGCCGCTATCGCCACCGGCGATGAATGGCAACTCAACGATGCCAACGGCGAGCATCGGCTAATCTGTATGAGTGCCTTTCGTGCCCCGGATGATGACCAAGATGAACCGGACCTGGACGAGCCTGCTGACCGCTAGCCTGATGAGCCTGACAATCTCTGCCCACGCTGCCACCTTGCTGGTGGGCAGCTACACCGATGGCGCCAGCCAGGGTATCTACCGCTACCATTTCGACGACAAGGCCGGCCAAATCGGCCTCACACCCCTGCAGGTGGTGAAAAGCGTCAGCCCTTCGTGGCTGGTGCTGTCGGCCGACCAGCGTCAGCTGTTCGCGGTGAATGAGACCCCGCAGGGCCATGCCAGCAGTTTCAGCATCAGCAGCAAAGGCGAAATCAAGCCGCTCAACCAAGTGGTCACCCAGGGCGACGAGCCCACCCACGCCAGCCTCAGCCGTGACCAGCGCTACCTGTTCGTGGCCAACTACGCAGTCAACCCCGACCCCGGTGGCAGCCTGGTGGTGATCCCGGTGGCCAAGGACGGCAAGCTCAAGCCCGTGGTGCAACAGGCCCGGCATAGGGCGAGCGGGGTCAACCCTGAACGCCAGGCCGGTGCTCACGTGCATTCGCTGGTGCTGTCGCCGGATGGCCAGCACCTGTATGCCAGCGACCTGGGTGCCGACAAGGTGTTCATCTACCGCTACGACGGTGCCAGTGCGGACCACCCGCTGACAGCGGCGATACCTGCGTCCGTGGCCTTGCCGCCGGGCAGCGGTCCGCGTCACTTGCTGTTCGACGCCAAGGGCCGGCACGCCTACCTCACCCTGGAAATGAACGCCGAGGTGGTGATGTTCGATGTGCAGGACGGCAACCTGGTTGAACGCCAGCGCTTACCCCTGACCGAGCGTCAGGAGGCCGCAGCGAAGGCAGCAGGTGGCTTGCACCTGTCGGCGGACGGGCGCTTCCTGTACGTGAGCAACCGTGGCACGGCCAATGAAATTGTGGCGTTCAGCGTAGGCAAGCAGGACGGCCAGTTGACGTTCCTGCAGCGTCGCTCGGCAGAAGGTGATCACCCTCGGGAGTTTGCCCTGGACCCGAGTGACAACTTCCTGCTGGTGGCCAACCAGAAGAGCAACCAGATCGTGGTGATACGTCGCGATCCGCGCAGTGGCAAGCTGCTGGAAACGGTGCAGACGCTGAAGCAGGATGCACCCTCGGACCTCAAGTTCATCGAGTGATATCGATCAGCGTGATAATCGGTACTGCCGCAATGAATTTTTGCGTGCGGCCTCGGCGGCGTAAGTTTGACCCAAGGCCCAAAAGGGCCACCGTCAAACCACCGCCGTCGAGGTCAGCCCAGATGAACTTCAATCTCTTCCCGGTTATTGCCGCATCCGCCATTTCCGCATCGGTCGTCCTGCCAGCGCATGCCCATGCCGACAGCAGCAAGGCTTCTGCCACCCACAGCTACACCGAGCAGTACCTGCGCCAGAGCGCCAATTTCCATGCGGCCCTGAGTGGCAAGCACCACCACTGATCTGGCTTGTGTGAGGTCCTTGTGGGAGCGGGCATGCCCGCGAACACCGGCAGAGCCGGTGCCATCCACCGCGGTGCCTGCTTCGCGGGCATGCCCGCTCCCACACGGACCCATGTGCAGCCCGATGTTTAATCAGCGGACCATGATTGCCTTGAACAGCTCCGAAGCCAGCCACCCCTCCAGCCAGCTCCGCACACGCGGATAAGCCGCCTCGGCGAACCACTGCGGTTCGACCCCGGCAAACTGGCGCATCAGGGGCAGCAACGCGGCATCGGCCATGCTCGGGTGGTTGGCCAGCAGGTAAGCCCGCCCCACCAGCAAGCCTTCGAGCTCCGCCAGCCAGGCCTCGGCCTGCTGGCGGTAATGCTCGCGGGAATGCTCCGGGTAACGTTCGGCATACTTATACAGGTTCACGTGCGCCTTGAACGTGGTGTCATTGCGCGCAATCAGCCTTTCAGCCTGCTGCGCAGCCGCAGGGTTGGCCTGTAGCCGCCAATCCTGCGGGTCGTTTTGCGTCAGCGCCCAGCGCATGATGTCCAGGCTCTCTTCCAGTACCTCGGCACCGGTATCCAGCACCGGTACCGTGCCCTTGGGCGACAAGGCCAGCAGCTCTGCCGGCTTGTTCTTCATCGCCACCTCGCAAATTTCCACCTCGCAGCCGGCATAGCGCAGGGCCAGGCGCGCACGCATGGCCCATGGGCAGCGGCGGAACGAGTAGAGGATCACCCGCACACCTCCACGTCACTGAGGCCATTACCCTGGCGCCGCACCTGGATCTGCACCGGGATGCGCTCGTGCATTTCCTGTACGTGGGAAATCACCGCCACTTTGCGGCCCTGGGCTTGCAAGCCGTCGAGGGCGTCCATTGCCAGTTGCAGCGACTCGGGGTCGAGGCTGCCGAAGCCTTCGTCGATGAACAGCGACTCGATACGCAAGGTGCTGGACGCCATCGACGCCAGGCCCAGCGCCAGGGCCAGCGACACCAGGAAGGTTTCCCCGCCCGACAACGAGTGCACCGAACGCAGTTCGTCGCCCATCTCGGTGTCCAGCACCAGCAGGCCAAGGGCGCTGCCGCCGCGCTTGAGGCGGTAGCGACGGGCCAGCTGACGTAGCTGGGCGTTGGCGTGGTGCAGCAGCAGGTCAAGGTTGTAGCCTTGGGCGATCTTGCGGAACACATCACCGGAGGCCGAACCGATCAGGGCATTGAGGCGGGCCCAGCGTTGCCACTGCTGGTGGGCCTGTTCGATTTCTGCCGCCAGCGCCTGGTGGGCCTGCTGGCGGCGCTGATCGTCGGCCTGCTGCGCGCGCAGTTCGGCGCACTGCTGCTCATGGTTGACCAGCCGCCCGCGCAGCTCGGTCAGGGCGTGTTCCAGGGCTTCGGCCGAGGTGTCCACGGTCATTTGTGCGGCGTGTTGTTGCAGGCGCTGCTCACGTTCCTGCAGCAGCACGCGGCCCTGCTCGATGGCTTTTTCCGCGCCTTGCAAACGCTGGCGCAATTCATTGACTTGCGCGTCATCCATGGCCAGCAGGCGATCGAGGCCGGCATCGTCCAGTTCCGGATGCTCGCTGCGCCACTGGGCGATCTGGGCCTGCAACTGTTGGCATTCGGCATCCAGTGCCTGTTGTTGCTGGGTATTGGCCTTGAGCTCGCTGGCCAGTTGCACGCCTTGGGTGCGCAGATCTTGCAGGCGCTGGGTGGTGTCGGCATCGAGGGCGCGGGCTTGTTCCAGCGTGGCTTCCATATGCTGCTGCCAGGCTTCGGCACTGGCATGTTCGCCTAGCAGCTCGCCGAGTGAGGCCAGGGCTTGCTGGCGTTGCTCGTCGAGGGCGGCCAGTTTTTGCTGCAACTGCTGCAGGCCTTCCATGCGCGCCTGCTGTTGGTCACGCAGTTTGTCCAGCTGGGCTTGTCGGGCTTGCTGTTCTTCCTGTTCGTCCTTGCGCTGTTCCAGTTGCTGCAGGCGCTGGGCAATCTGCTGGTCGAGGGCGAGGAAGGCATTGGCCGGGTCGTCGTTGAGGGCCTTGAGCGCTTCCTCTGGCAGTACGCCGGCCAGGTCGTTCAGGCCTTGCTGCAACAGCTGTTCGTCGTTGGCCAGGGCCTGGTGCTGTTGCTCCAGATGGCGTTGGGCCTGTTGCTGGGCGTCGTGGGCCGCCTGCAATTGCTGGTTCAGGCGGGCGGCGTCTTTTTGCAGGGCCAGCAGGGCGCTCTGGCGTTTCTCGTCCTGGCTGATTTCTTCATCCAGGCGACGCAGCTGGCTGTCGAGCCAGGTGTTACGGGCCTTGTCGTCCTGCGGGGCGAGGGCTGGCCACAGGCTGTGTGCCTGTACCTGAGCCACCAGCGGTTGCAACTGTTCGCCCAGTTGCTGCTGCTGTTGCTGGAAGTCCTTGAGCTGGGCATTGACCACACCCAGCTGGGTACGCAGCTCCACCAGCTTGCTGTTGAGCGTCTCGACCTGCTTCTGGGCGGCGTGCTCTTCGGCCTGGTCATGGCGGCCCAGGCTCTGCAGCAGCGCTTCTGGCTGATGGAAGGGGTGTTCGGCGCTGCCACAGACCGGGCAGGGTTCGCCGTCACGCAGTTGGTTACGCAGTTCTTCGACGCTGGTGTTGCGTGCCAGGCGTTGGCGTTCCAGCAGTTGACGGGTGAGCGTCAACGCCTGTTCGGCGGCCTCCAGCCCGGCCTTGGCGGCGGTGCCTTCGGTAATCAGTTGCTGGCGTTGCAGCATGGCCTGCTGCTGCCGTTCGCGCAGGGCATCCAGCTGCTGGCGCAGCTCCTGTTCACGGCCGTGCAGGCGTGACATTTCCTCTACGGCGCGCTGCTGTTTGCGGTTGTCCTGCAACATGCCGCCGAGCAGGTCGATCTGCTCGGCCAGGGCCTGGGGTTCGGCCTTGGCTTCACGGAACAACAGGTCGTAGGCGTCGCGCTCGGCCTGCAAGCGCGCATTGGCCTGGCTGGCCTGGGCCTGCAGGCCGGGTAGCTCTTCTCGGCCCTTGGTCAGCCGGCCACCGATCAGCATCACCTGCTTCAGTTGCGGCAGGTAGGCGTGCCAGGCATTGGCCAGGCCCGCCAGGTGCTGGCTGTCGGCAAGCGCGGTGTCGATCAGCGCCAGTTGTTGCACGCTGCGCTGCTGGTTGTCTTCCAGCTGCTGCAGTTGCTGCTGGCCGTCAGCGACCTGCTGTTGCGCCTGCTGGCTGATGCTGCGCTGGGCGGCCAGCTCCTGGTCCAGGCGTGCCAGCGTATCCTGAGCGGCAAAGGCCTGGCGCAGGCGCGGCGCGTTCTCGCCGTGCTCGGCCTGGCGGTCGGCAAGCGCTTGGCGCGCAGTGTCAAGCGCCTGTTCGAGTTCGCGGGTGCGCACCTGCAGTTCGGCTTGCTGCTGTTGCTGTTCGGCCATTTTCGCGGCCACTGGCGCCAGCTGTGCGCTCAGGGCCTGTCGGCGGTGGAACTGGTGACGCTCTGGGGCCAGGCGCTCCAGGCGTGCCAGGTCCAGGCGTGGTTCGGCCAGCTGTTGCCAGTCCAGTTCGGCGGCCTGCAGCGTGGTGCTGGCTTCGGTGTGTTGGGCCTGTAGCTGGCGTTGCTCATTCAGCCAGTTGCGTTGCTGCTCCAGCTGCCGCTCGCCGGCCTGGTCGGCCTTGAACTGCTGCTGCGCCTGCTCCAGGCGCTGGTCGAGCTCGGCACGGGCCTCGGCAGCCATCGGCAGCAGATGGCTGGCGCGCTCTTTCAGGGCGTTGTGTGCCTCGCCGGCTTCGCGCGCCTTGCTGAAGGCACGCTGGCCCAGGCGGGTGTAGATCGCGGTGTTGGTGAGCTTTTCCAGCAACTCGCTGCGGTCTTTGTCGTCGGCCTTGAGGAACGCGCCGAACTCGCTCTGGGCCAGCATCACCGCACGGGTGAACTGCTCGAAGTTCAGGCCCAGGCGGGCTTCGACCAGTTGCTTGTATTCGTTCTTGCCACTGCCGAGCACTTGCTCGCTGTCGAGGTCGTAGAAGCTCTGACGGCTGTGTTGCAGTTTGCCGTTGGCCTTGTCGCGGGCGCGGTTGGCTTCCCAGCGGGCGCGGTAGCGGCGGCCGTCGATGCCGACGAAATCGACCTCGGCAAAACCGCTGCCGGTGCCACGGCGCAGCAGGTTGCGCGGGTCGGAGGTGGGGATGTCGCCGTCGGCGTCCGGCACCTTGGCCTCACGGCCAATGGCATTGAGGCGTGGCACGGTGCCGAACAGCGCCAGGCACAGGGCGTCAAGCAGGGTGCTCTTGCCGGCACCGGTAGGCCCGGTGATGGCGAACAGGCCAGCGCTGGCCAAGGGTTCTGCGGTGAAATCGATGTCGATCGGGCCGGCCAGCGATGCCAGGTTCTTCAGGCGGATGGCGAGAATCTTCATGGCTGTTCCTCTTCCTGCTGCACGTCCTGCAACAGCAGGGCGAAGTCGGCCAGCGCCTGCTCGTCGGCGGGGTTGCCGTAGGCTTGCTCCCAGGCGCGGCTGAACAGGTCTTGCGGGGTCATCTGGGCCAGTTCGACAAAGGCCAGGTCATCGTCTTCGGCGTTGTTGCGGCCGGCGTACTCGGCGCTGATGCGGATCAACCGTACCGCCTTGCCTTCAAGCGCGGTTTCGATCTGCTGGCGCAGGTCGGGTTGCGGCTCGTCGAGCATCACCCGCACCTCCAGCCAGGGCTGGCGGTTGGGGTCTTCAAGCAGGTCGATCACGGGCAGGTCGGCCAGTTGCTGCAACAGCTCGCCCAGCGGTGCCGGGCCCACCCGTTGCAGGGCCACGGCGCGTGGTACGGGGCGTGGCTCGACGCTGACCAGGCCGTTGCCGTCCAGCTCCACTTCCAGGACCTGGTGCGGGTAGTTGATTTCGGCGAACGACAGCGGGATTGGCGAGCCGCTGTAGCGGATACGTTCTTCGCGGTTGACCTTCTGCGGTTTGTGCAGATGGCCCAGGGCGACGTAGCTGATAGCCTTGTCGAACAGCTTGGCCGGCAGCGCCTCGGCGTTGCCGATGATCAGGCTGCGTTCGGAGTCTTCCGACACCGCGCCACCGGCCATGTGCGCGTGGCTGATGGCGATCAGCGCCTGGTCTTTCTTGCGTTTCTTCAGGGCGGCGGCGATCAGTTGCTGATGCACCTGGGTGATGCCTTGCAGGTAGTCGTCACCCAGCTGCGGGCCGGTCACTTCGGCCGGGCGCAGGAACGGCAGGGCAAGGCACCAGGCAGCGACCTTGCCCCGGCCGTTGGTCAGAGGGATCAGCAGGCGCTCGGCATCCAGCTGGCCCTCGTCCAGCCAGTGCACACGGCCCAGGGCATGGGTGCGCAGGCGGCGCATGAGTGCTGCGGGCAGCTCGATGCGCGAACCGGAGTCGTGATTGCCGGCGATCATCACGATGTCCAGCTTGGGCTGTTGCTCATGGGCCTGGACGATGAAGTCGTAGAGGCGTTCCTGGGCTTTGACGGGCGGGTTGACGGTGTCGAAGATGTCGCCCGCAATCAGCAGCGCATCCGGCTGGCGCAGGCGCAGCTGGCCGAGCAGCCAGTCGAGGAAGCAGGCGTGTTCGAAGTCGCGTTCCTGGCCGTGCAGGCTTTGGCCCAGGTGCCAGTCGGAGGTATGAAACAGACGCATGGATGACCTGTTGGTGTCGAGTCGAGCAAGCGAGGGCTTGGCTTGGGTGATGGGTGTTGCGCAAGGGCGGTATGGTAACCCAAGCACGGGGCCGCTGTGCGGCCCGAAAGTTCAGCGCTTGATCTCATCGGCGTACGGTGCTGGTTGTCCTGCAGGCAAGCCCGCGCATCAAACCCCTTGTTCATGGATGGCATTGGCTTATCGCGGTAGCGTCCTGCGACTCCAGGCGTTGACGCGGGTTGCCACGTTGGTTCCATGAAAAGCTGACATTGATAGCAGGGTGTCGCGCATCTCGGTTTGCCCCACAAGACGTGTCGCGGCAAAGCAGCGAGCACACGCTCGGCCACTTCCGCCTTGAACGTTCTGTGAGCTGGCTCTCGCTTTGTACCAGGGATCAAGCTTGCCCTCAAAAGTAGGCTGATCTACCCTCCGAAACGGCCATGATCACGGCTATTCGAAACCCACGGACGACAATCACAGGAGTCACCAATGGAAGGCATCCCTCAGACCCAATCTTCCCCGGATAACCTCAAGCCAAAATGGCGGGAGCGTTTCGCCTTCTTCGATCAGTACGGCGCCCCCACCTCCGAGTCATACAAAGCCGCATTCCGCGCCTTGCCATTCGGGAAGAAGTTGCTGATCAACAACAATTTCATAGCCTTTTTCTTCGGCCCGATCTATTGGTTCGTGCTGGGGCTGTGGAAGAAGAACCTGGTCATGCTGGCCATCATCATCGGCATCGGGCTGCTGCTGAGCGTCTATGAGGTGGCGACGGGCAGCGAAACCCCGCGTCCTCTGGATAACGGTATCAGCATGGGGTTTGCGTTTCTGTACAGCTTCCTGACCAACCGGGCCTATTACCTGAAGCAGGCCAAAGGGCAGCAGAGCTGGAACCCGTTCGAGGGGCAGCGGTTCATCTGACTCGGCTGGTACATTCGGCAAGTATTGTCAGGGGCGGCCATGAGCTGAAAATTCGCAAGCAGCCACTGCGCATCACTTGGGATAGAGCGGCGGCAAGCTGCCGTTCTCGCCCGCCGGCAGCAACACCTGCTCAGCTGGCGGAATGGTACCAATCGCCCGCCACAAATCCTCCCCCTGCCAATACTGCCCGCTCTCGCTGTACAACGCCCCGTTCAACCCATCCAGCGCATCCGACAACGGCACGAAGCGCGCCGCCATCTCGGCCAGGGTTTCGGGTTGCTGCCGGGCCCAGGCATCCAGTGCCTGGCGCGTAGCCTGGGGGTCGTTGGCCTGGCATGCGCGCTTGATGTCGTCCAGCAAGGTGCGTGGGCTTGGCCCGTTCTGTGCCGTGCGCAGCACCGCTGGCCGCGAACGGGCGCGCCACCACAGGGCAAAGCCCAGCACGGTGGTCAGGGCGAACACCAGTGTGGACAGCTGCCAGGGCCACAGCAGGGTGCTGGCGCTGCTGTTGTCGCCCACCGGGGTGTCGGCGCTCAGTGCCGGGTTGTCCTGCACGTTCAGCGTGCGCGCCGGCAGGCTGCTGTGCTCCAGGTGGTCTTCGCGGGTGTTCCACCAGGCCACTTCCAGCGCCGGCAAGGCCAGCGTGCCGCTGTGGGTCGGCACCAGGGCCTCGCGCTCTTCGCGGTTGGCGGTCATGCCCCGTTCGCTGATTTCGTTGCGCAGCAGCGGCTGGTCAGGGTAGCGGCGCAGGCCGATGATTTCTGTGGCCGGCAGCGGCGGCAGTTGGGTGCTGGACAAGCCTTCGGCACGCAAGGTGATGTTGCGCGTCAGCGAGTCGCCAATCTGTACCTGCTGGCTGCTGGGGTCGGGGCTCCAGTGCTCTTCCAGGGTCAGGCTGCTGGCAGGCAACCACGGCAAGCCAGCCGGCCAGGCTGCCGGAATCGGCCGTACCGTAAGGCGCAAGGGCAGCGAGCTGACCTGAACCTGGTGGCCGACGCGGGCCGTGCCATTGGCCTGTGCTGCTTCGTCGCTGCTGGCGGCTGCCGTGGCGGTGAACGTCAGTGGCGGGATGTCGAGGGTGCCGCTTTGCTGGGCATACACCGCATAGCGGGTTTCGATCACACCGTGACGCACGCCGTTGATTTCCTTTTCATACGTGCGCGACTCGCCCAACGGCTCGACCTTGGCGTTCTCCAGTTGCAGGGGGCTGAGGCTGCTGTCGTCGTACAGTGCTACCGAGTGGTAGATGCGCAGGGTCAGCACGGCTTGGGCCTGGACATAGACGTCATGGCTGTCGAGGGTCGCTTCGATGAAGACCTGAGCGTTGTCCTGGCGGCTGGCAACGGCCTGCAGCACTTGCAATTCGATGGCCTGGCTGTGTGACTGGCCCAGCCGCAGCTCGGGGATGCGCAGGCTACCGCTGCGCCGTGGCAGCAGGGTGATGATCCAGCGGGTGCTGGCGCGGGTTTCGCCGTCCAGGGTGTGCAGGCTATTCAACTGGCGCGTACCGCGGACTTCGAAGTCACCTTCCAGGGCGCGCAGGTCGGGCTTACCGAACTGAGTGACGTCCTGGCTTTCCAGGGTCAGTTCCAGGCTTTCGCCCGCTTCCAGGCGGGTGCGGTCGACGCTGGCCTGCAGCAGCGGCTCGGCCTGGGCCAGCACGGCCCAGAGCAGGGTGAGGAGAAAGACGCCGAAGCGACTCATCGTGATTTTTCCTGATGCAATTGCTGTTCATACCAGAATTTGCGTCGCAGCAGCTCTGCCGGGTTGTCGGGGATTTCCCGCAGCCATTGCTCCAGGGCTTGGCGCTGTTCGCCGTCGAGGCTGGTCGACACCGGGCGCTGTGGCGGCTGGATGACACTGTCGTCGCCCCCGGCCTGGTTGCCGGGTGCGGCCTGGCTGTTGCTGCTGCTTTCGCCGGGTTGTTCGGGGCTGGCCTGTTGGTCGTCGCCGGGTGTGCCTTGGGCCGGGCTGCTGGCCGAGCTGCTGTTGCCTTCGGTTTCGCTGCCGGGCGTGTCTTGGGCATCGCTGCCGGGCGGTTGTTCCTCGGCCTTGGCTTCACGTTGCTGCAGCAGTTGCTGCACCAGCGCCTGGTTGTCCAGCGCGGCCTGCAGGTCGGGCTGGCGCTCCAGGGCTTGCTCGTAGGCATCCAGGGCGGCGTCCAGCTCGCCACTGTGGGCCAGGGCATTGCCTCGATTGTAGTGGGCTGCTGCAGTGTCGCCTTGGGAAAATGCCTCGGCGGCACCGGCATAGTCGCCGGCCTGGTACAGGGCCATGCCGCGCCATTGCGGGTTCTGGAAGTGACGCGCAGCGCTGGCCGGGCGGTTTTGCTCCAGCAGCCTCTGGCCTTGCTGGTCGGGGCGCAGCCACAGGTCGTTGAACTCGAAAGCCTGGCTAGGCTGCGGCAAGGCCAGCAGCAGCGGCAGGCAGAACAGCCAGCCGCGCCGGCCAGCGCAGGCGGCCAGCAGCAACAACGGAATCAGCAGCCAGTAACCTTGGTCGGCCCAGCTGTCCAGTTGCAGGGTCTGGCCGTCATTGCGCCCGCTCCGCGGGTTGTCGAACAGGCCCAGGCCACGCAGGTCGAGGTCGTCGATGCGGGCGTGCCGGTAGCGCCCGCCCGTGCCGCTGATAAAACCCTTCAGGCTGGCACTGTCTAGGCGAGGCAAGAGGATGCCGCCTTGGTCGTCTTTAAGGTATTCGCCATTGGCCTGGCGCACCGGGGCGCCTTCGCGGCTGCCGATGCCCAGCATCAGCAGGCTTGGGCCTTGGCGGCCGAGGGCCTGGGTGATGCCCTGGCGCTCGGCGGCGCTGAGTGCCGAGCCTACCAGCAGCAGGCGGCCTTGGCCGAGGCCGCTCTGGGCCAGCAGCGCCAGGCCTTTTTGCACGGCCAGGTCGGCACGCTGGCCGGGTTTTGGCATGATCGACGGGTCGATGGCCTCGAGCAAGTTGCGGGTGGTGGCCAGGTCGTCAGACAGCGGCACCAGGGTGTGCGCGGAGCCGGCATACACCACCAGCGCCGTCTGGCTGTCGCGGCGGTGTTCAAGCAGGTCGAGGATCTTGCGCCGGGCCTGTTCCAGGCGGTTGGGCGGGCTGTCCTCGGCGAGCATTTGCGGGGTCAGTTCGAGCAGGATCACCAGGGGGTCGGCCGGGCGCTGACGGCTTTCTTCCAGTCGCTGCCAGCTGGGCCCGAGCAGCGCCAGGATCACCAGTAACCAGGCGAGGCCCAGCGCCACCCACGGCAGTTTGCTGGTGCTGCCGCTGCCGCCACCCAGCAGTACACCATGGAAGGCGGGCGGCAGAATCATCTGCCAGCGCCCGGCACGCTTGCGCCGGTGCCACAGCTTGTACAGCAGCCAGCCGAGCACGGGAACCGCCAGCAGCCAGAGCGGGCGCAGCCATTGGGGCCACAAGTCGATCATCGCCGCCTCCTTAAACGCAGGCGCTTCAAGCGCTGGCGCCATTCCGGGTGCGGCTGCAGGAAGCGCGGCTTGCGCAGCAGGCGCTGCAACAGGTTGTCAGGCCACTGCACGGCTACCACCAGCAGCACGCTGAGCAGCAGCGCCAGCGCCAGGGGCCAGGCGTACAGGGCCTGGGCTGTGCGCGCCTGGGTCGGTTGCTGGGCCACGGGCTCCAGTTGGTCGAGGGTATCGCCGATAGCGTCCAGTTCGGCGCCGTCATGGGCGCGGAAGTAGGCGCCGTGGGTGATGTCGGCAATTTCCTTGAGCGCGGCTTCGTCCAGGTCCAGGCTCGGGTTGAGGCCGAGCAGGCCTGGTGTGCCACTGGCTTCGGGGTTGGCGCCGATACCGATGGTGTAGATGCGCACGCCTTCCTGGGCCGCCAGGCGGGCGGCTGTCAGCGGGTGAATCTGCCCGCCGTTGTTGGCACCGTCCGTGATCAGCACCAGCACCCGGCTTTGTGCCGGGCGTTCGCGCAGCCGTTTGACCGCCAGGCCAATGGCGTCGCCGATGGCGGTGTTCTTGCCTGCGATGCCGATCTGCGCCTCGATGAGGAAGGTGCGCACGGTGCGCCGGTCAAAGGTGAGCGGCGCCTGCAGGTAGGCCTGGCTGCCGAACAGGATCAGGCCCACACGGTCGCCTTCACGGTCTTGCAGGAAGTCGCCCATCAGCGCCTTGACCAGGTCGAGGCGGCTGATGTCCTCGTTCTTCCACTGCATGTCGGGGAAGTCCATCGACCCGGACACGTCCACCGCCACCAGCAGGTCGCGGCCGCTGGCGGCGATCGGCACCGGTTCGCCCAGCCATTGCGGGCGAGCGGCGGCGCACAGCAGCAACAGCCAGATGACGACGAACGGTGCCTGCTGGCGCCAGGTGGGCAGGTTGAGCCGTGCGCGGCGCCCGGCCAGGCCTTCCAGCTCGTTGAGGAAACCCACCTTGAGCACCGGTTCACCACTGTCGGCAGCGGGCAGCAGCAGGCGCGCCAGCCATGGCAGCGGCAACAGGGCGAAGACCCACGGCCAGGCCAGTTCAAACATGCTTGCGGATCCAGATTTCGACGGCTTGGCTGAGCCCGGCGATGGCCTTGTCGTCGAGCTTGCACTCGGGTTTATAGGCGCCTTCTACCAGTACCATCCAGCGGGTCAGGCCGGCGGCCGGGCAGCGGTTATCCAGAAAGGCCAGCCACTCGCGGCCGTTGAGGGTGTGGCTGTTGGCGCCTGGGTAGTGGTTGCGGCACAGGCGCTTGAGCAGGGCGTTGATCTGTTGCAGCCAGGCGCCGGCCGGGGCGCCGTCATACGGGCGTGGCAGGCGGGCCAGCTCGGCCAAGGCCTCCAGGCGCACCGGGTCCAGGGGTTGTTCGGCGCGCACGATGCGGCGTTTGCCCGGGCGCCAGCGGCGCAGCCGCCACAGGCCCCAGCCCAGGAGTGGCAGGACGGCCAGCAGCAGCCACCAACCCGGTGCGGGTGGCCACAGGCTGACAGGTGCCGGGGCGATCAGTGGGTGCAACTGGTCGAGCGGGTTCATGACGCGCTCCGTGGCCGCTGGGCGTTCAGGTACTCGCGCAGTTGCTCGATCATTTCGCTTTGCGTGCTCAGTGGCATCAGGACCACCCTCAGCTTTTGCGCCATCAGCTCCCAGCGCTCGATGCGGGCCTCGGCCTGCTGGCGGTAGGCCTGGCGCAGGTTGGCGTCGAGGGTGTCGAGCTCCAGCTGGGCGCTGCGCTGGGCGAAGCGCAGCAGGCCGGCGGCGGGCAACGCGTGGTCGAGCGGGTCGGATACCGGCAGCAACAGCAGGTCGCAATGCCGTGAGAGCATGGCCAGGTGCTGTTCCACCTGGGCGCTGAGCGAGCGCTCATCGCAGATCACGATGGCCAGGCTGCCGGGGCGCAGCACTTCGCGGGCGCGGCGCAGGGCCAGGCCGAGGCTGTCGGCCCCGGGTATGGCTTCGGTGTGCAGTGACTGGTTGACCTTTGCCAAGCGGTTGAGCAGTTGCAGCAGGCTCTGTTTGCTGCGTCGGGGCTTGATCTCGTGGTGTTCGTTGTCGCCGAACACCAAGCCGCCGATGCGGTCGTTGTGGCCCAGCGCTGCCCAGCCGAACAGCGCCGCAGCCTGGGCCGCCAGCACGGACTTGAACATCAGCCCTGAGCCGAAGAAAAGCCGTTGGCTTTGTTCGACGAGGATGAAGATCGGCCGCTCGCGTTCTTCGTGGAACAGCTTGGTGTGCGGCTCCTGGGTACGCGCAGTGACACGCCAGTCGATGTTGCGCACATCATCGCCGGCCTGGTAAACGCGCACCTGGTCGAAGTCCACGCCGCGCCCGCGCAGCCTGGAATGGTGCAGGCCGACCAGCGGGCTGCGCTGGCCGGGCTTGGAAAACAGCTGGATTTCGCGCACGCGGTGGCGCATGTCGATCAGCTCGGCAAGGCCAATGCGGATGCCATGTTCGGCCAGCTGCGCAGTGGGCATGGGTTCAGGCAACGGCGACGACGTCGAGGATGCGCTGGACCACGCGGTCCTGGTCGATCCCTGCCGCCTCGGCCTCGAACGAGAGGATGATGCGGTGGCGCAGTACGTCGAACAGCACGGCCTGGATGTCTTCGGGGCTGACGAAGTCGCGCCCGGCCAGCCAGGCGTGGGCACGCGCGCAGCGGTCCAGCGAGATGGAACCACGCGGGCTGGCGCCGTAGGCGATCCAGTCGGCCAGCTCGGTGTCGAACTTGGCCGGGGTGCGGGTGGCCATGACCAGCTGCACCAGGTATTCCTCCACTGCGTCGGCCATGTACAGGCCAAGGATTTCCTTGCGCGCGGCGAAGATGGCCTGTTGGCTGACCCGGCGCTCAGGCTTGGTCTCGCCGCCCAGGGCTTCACCCCGGGCCTGCGCCAGGATGCGCCGCTCTACGGCGGCGTCGGGGAAGCCGATTTTTACATGCATCAGGAAGCGGTCGAGCTGGGCTTCGGGCAGCGGGTAGGTGCCTTCCTGCTCGATCGGGTTCTGCGTGGCCATGACCAGAAACAGCGGCGACAGGTCGTAGGTGCTGCGGCCCACGCTGACCTGGCGCTCGGCCATGGCTTCGAGCAGCGCCGATTGCACCTTGGCCGGTGCGCGGTTGATTTCGTCGGCCAGCACCAGGTTATGGAAGATAGGCCCCTGCTGGAACACGAAGCTGCCGGTTTCCGGGCGGTAAATCTCCGTGCCGGTGATGTCGGCCGGGAGCAGGTCGGGGGTGAACTGGATGCGATGGAACTGCGCTTCGATGCCTTCTGCGAGTTCTTTGATGGCTTTGGTTTTGGCCAGGCCCGGTGCCCCTTCGACCAGCATGTGGCCGTCGGCCAGCAGCACGATCAACAGCCGTTCGACCAGTTTCTCCTGGCCTAGGATCTGGGTAGAAAGAAAAGTGCGCAGCGCGATCAGCGCTTCACGGTGTTCCATCGGCGACGGTTCCTGGTAGGGGGCCTGAGGCGGCGTGAGGCAGCTGCCTTGGCAAGGGGGGATACTTTAATCTATCCGGGGGGGCGGCGACCAATGTCGGCGGGTAAATTTATCGTTGCAGCCGGGCCTGCGGGCAAAGAAATGTCCCACGTATGGCTGGCCATTGCCTGATGTTCCGTGACGGCGTGCTGGCGCCTGCTTGTGCTTTTCGGACAAGCAGGAGGCACGATGATGAAAATGACCAGCGCCAGCACGCCAAACCTTACGCCGATCACCTTGCGTTTTGGCGTGTTCTTCGATGGCACCGGTAACAACCAGCACAATGCCATGACGATGGGTGAGCAGGGCGAAAAGGGCGGCAGCTATGGCAACGCCTTGAGCAATGTGGCCCTGTTGCATGCTTTGTATCCGACTGATGCGGCCCATGCCGACGGGCCGCAGGCGTTCTTGAAGCACTATGTGGAAGGCGTGGGCACGCTGGCGGGTGAAGCCGACCATGTCTACGCCTCGGCCACCGGGCATGGGCGCACGGGGGCCGAGGCGCGGGTAGCCGAGGCGTTGCAGGCGATGGCCGAGCAACTGCAGGCGTGGCGCCGGGCGCATCCGCAGGCAACGCTGGAAGGGGTCGAGTTCGATCTTTTCGGTTTCAGCCGCGGTGCGGCGGCGGTGCGGCATCTGGCCAACCTGCTGCACGAGGGCGCGGGCGGGCTGTTGTCGGTGGCGTGCGAAACATCGATCAACTTTATCGGCCTGTTCGACACCGTGGCGGCGATCATCGCGCCGTTACGGGGCGACTTTGACCCGGCAGACGGCCGCCACGGTGGCCTGCGCCTGGGCCTGGGTGCGGGTATTGCCCGGCACGTGGTGCAACTGGTGGCCGAGGACGAGCGGCGGCATAACTTCCCGCTGGTGCGCAGTGGCCACGATATCGTGCTGCCGGGTGTGCACTCGAACATTGGAGGTGGTTACCCGGAAACCACCCTGGAGCAGGTGCTGCTGTGTAAACCTCAGTCCCAGCGGGTGCCCGCAGGCATGCGTGTCGAGCAGTGCCGCGTCCATGCCAAGGTGAGTGCCTTGCTGGCTTCGACGTTTGCCGACGTGGGCGAACCCAGGCCGCGCGTGATGACCTGGGAGGAGCCGATTGCCGGTGGGCATCGGGACGAGGCGCAAAAGCAGGTCTATGCGGCGGTGTACCGGGAGCGGCAAGTGGCGGGGCACTTGTCCCGGGTGTACTTGAGCGTGATGCGGACGTTGGCGGTGCGCGCGGGTGTGCCGTTTGCGCCGTTGGGGGCGCAGGCTGAGCATCGGCTGCCGGATGAGTTGTCGGGCATCAGCCGAAAACTGCATGCCTTTGCCTTGGGGGAAACTGGCCAGGTGGGGTTGAGCGAGGAAGAACAGCGGCTGTTGCGCGACAGATACGTGCATGCATCAGCGAACTGGAATGCACTGAAGGGCTTGCGCAACAGTGTGCTGGATGTGCTGTTCGTCAATCGGCCGGGGGCAGGCGGTCGAGTGGCGCATGCCAACCCGACGCAATGAATGACTGATCCTGGCCTGGCAATGCTGCATCGGGCCTACAGGGCGCGCGCCAGCTGTTCAGTCGCGCGCCTTCTGGCCGAATACGTCTCCTGTGCCAGGGTCAGCAGCACCGTCAGTAACATGAACACCACCGATGCGATGAAAATCCCGTTGGGCAGGCGCTGATCGAGCATCCAGCCGAACGCCACCGGCCCGATGGCACCGCCGACGTTGAACCCGGTCGACACCAGGCCGAAGGTTTTGCCCTCGGCCCCGGGTGGCGCCGCCGCCTTGACCAGCATGTCCCGTGATGGGGCGATGACCCCGGTGAGCAAGCCGATGGCACCCAGTAGGACCACCAATGCCCAACCCTGCAGCAGCCCCAGCGCCACCAGTGCAGTCAACGCAGCCGCCAGCGCGAAGGCCAGTGCCGCCACCAGGCCATGGCGCCGGGTACGGTCGGCCAAAGCGCCTCCACACAGCACGCCGGCTGCGCTGCTCAGCAGGAAAGCGGTGAGCGCGGCGTTGGCCCAGGCCAGTGTCAGGCCTTGGCCCTGGACCAGGGCGGCTACGGAGAACTTCTCGATGGCACTGGTGCTCAGGTTGAGCAGGATGAACAGCACCGTCAGCACGCCGATCATGGGGGTGAACAAACGTACGCGGCCTGTTGCTGCGGCCGGGCCTGTGTCGTGTTTGTTGGCAGGCCTGGCGACCCGGTAAACGCCACTGCCTGGTATCGATATCAGCAGTAGCGCGGCTACCCCGAATAACGCGCCCGCCGCCAGGGCTGCCCGCGTGCCGAGCGCCGCGGCGATGCCGAGAAATACGGCTGGGGTAACGGCTGAACCGAGGAAACCGGCAAAGGTATGAATAGAGAACGACCGCCCCAGGCGTGCGGGCTCGATGCCGTTGGCCAGCAGCGCATAGTCGGCCGGGTGGTACACACCATTGGCCAGGCCCGCCATGGCCATCGCCACCAGCAATACCGCATACCCGGGGCTGGCCGCCAGCAGCACGAAACTGAGGCTGCCCAGCAAGAGCCCAGCCTTGAGCACTTTACGTGCGCCATAGTGGTCGACGGCGTAACCCAGCGGGGCCTGTACCAGCGCGGAGACGATGTTGAACACCGCCAGGGCTACGCCCAGCTCTACGAAGCCCACGCCCAGCAGGCCGGGCAGCACGGGCAGTAGCGCCGGGATCAGCATGATGTGCACGTGGCTGACGAAGTGCACGGCAGCAATTTGGGTCAGCAGCTTGGGGCCAGCGTGGGGCATGTCGATACCTGTTGAACAGCGTGCGCCCCTGGCGCACGGCAAGGTGGTGGAAAGCTCGTTTAGCGGGAGGCGCCGCGCAATCCGGGCAAGCGACCGTTCAGGACAACATGGGCCAGCAGACCAATGACCAGGCCCCAGAAAGCCCCGCCAATGCCCAACAGGCTGATGTTGGCCGCCGCCGCCAGGAAGGTGATCAGTGCTGACTCGCGTGAACGGGCATCGGCCAGGGCGCTGGCCAGGCTGGCGCCGATGGTGCCCAGCAGGGCAAGGCCCGCCAGGGTGGTGATAAAGGTGCCCGGCAGGGCCATGAAGACACTCGCCAGCGTGACCCCGAACACCCCGACGAGGATGTAGCAGACACCGGCAGCGATGCCCGCCACCCAGCGCTTGTCCGGGTTTTCATGGGCTTCCTTGCCGGTGCAGATGGCCGCGGTGATGGCAGCGATGTTGAACGCGTGTGAACCGAAGGGCGCCATCAGCAACGAGCCGATGCCGGTGACGGCGACAATCGGGTTGGCGCTGGTCTTGAAACCATCGTTGCGCAGCACCAGCATGCCGGGCATGTACTGGCCGGTGAGGGTGATCAGGAACAAGGGCAGGGCCACGCTGAGGGCCGCGTTGAGGGAGAAGGTGGGCGCGGTGAAAACCGGTGAGGCGAATTCCAGCCGCAACGTGGTCAGGCCCACTTGCCCCTGCAGCAACAGGTACCCCAGGCCCAGCAGCAGTATGGCGACCACGGCGTAACGGGCGGTGAAGCGTTTGAAGGCCACATAGGCTGCAATCAGCAGCCCGGCGAGGGTGGGGTCGACCGACAGGCTGGCAAAGGCACCGATGCCAAACTGCAGCAGGATGCCGGCCAGCAGGCCGGCGGCAATGCCGCCGGGCACGACGCGCACCAGGCGCTCGAAGCACCCGCTCAGCCCCAGCACCACGAAGCCGGCGGCCGACAGCAGGTAGGCACCTATGGCCTCGCTGTAGGGCACGCTGGCCAGGGCGGTGACCAGGAACGCGGCGGCTGGCGTGGACCAGGCTGTGATGACCGGCTCCCGGCTGTACCAGGACAGTGCCAGGCCGCTGAGGCCGACGCCGATCGACACCGCCCAGACCCACGACGACGTCAGCTCCGGGCTCAGCCCGGCCACTTTGGCCGCCTGGAACACCAGGATGAACGTGCCGCCGTAGTAGACGATCACCGAAACGATACCGGCGATCACCGGGTGAAGGATGTCTGTCAGCCTGAGCGGGGTTGCAGAGCTTTGAGCAGGCGCGTCCATGGTTGCCTCGGGTAATGGTCAGATGAGGAGCAGCGTTGTGCTGCGAATGAGTAATCCGGCTGCAACAGTATCTGTTGGCGTCATTGGCCCTTCGCCGCGCAAAGCTGCTCCTGGAGAAACAGACTGCCCGTCAGCGACAGGCTGCCGGGCAGGTTTGGGCGTCAGTTGGCCAGCGCCACCAGCAAGCTTTTCAGGTGATTACTGCCTTGCGCATCCAGCGGCTGGAGGGGCAGGCGTGGGGCGCCGACATCCTGGCCGAGCATTTTCAGGCCGGCCTTGATGGTGGTCGGCAGGCCACGGCGGGTGATGTACTCCAGCAGCTCGTACTGGCGGTAGAACAGCGCACGGGCTTCAGCCAGATCGCCTTGTTGTACGGCGTCCCACAGCGCCAGGTTGAGTGCCGGGATCAGGTTGGGCGCGGCGGTACACCAGCCCGTGGCGCCGGCCACCAAGGCTTCCAGGGTCAGCGGGTTGCAACCGTTGTAGAACGCCACCTGTCCATCCGTAGCCGTGAACAGGCGGTGCATGCGCTGGATGTCACCGGTGCTTTCCTTGACCATGGTCACATTGGGCACCTCGCCGAGGATACGCAGGATCAGCTCCACCGACAGGTCGGTGCCGCTGGTGCCTGGGTTGTTGTAGAGCATGATCGGAATGTCGATGGCGGCGCCGACCGCCTTGTAGTGGGCGACCACTTCGGCTTCGGTGAGCTTCCAGTAAGAGATGGGCAGCACCATCACCGCCGTAGCACCGCAGGCCTGTGCCAGGCGGGCACGCTGCACGGTGCGGGCGGTGGTCAGGTCGGAGACGCTGACCACGCTGGGTACGCGCCCGGCAATGCGTGCCTGGCTGAAGCGCACCACGGTTTCCCATTCGCTATCGGACAGGTAAGCCCCTTCGCCGGTGCTGCCCAGCGGCGCGATGGCGTGCACGCCGTCTGCGATCAGGCTATCGATGGACGTGCCCAAGGCATCCAGGTCGAGTGTGCCGTCTGCCGTGAAGGGAGTGATGGTGTAGCCGATAACGCCGCGAATTACAGGTGTAGACATGACCAGGCACCTTTGCCGTTGTTGAGGAAAGAGTACAGCTTCGATCAGCCCAGGCAGTCGCCATGGGCACGCAAGGCACGGCGCGCGTAGTAGCTGAAGGCAGCACCGTGACGTTTGGGGGTGGAAATCCAGTCGTGGGCTTCTTTGCCCAGTGCTTCGGGGATCGGGCGGATGTCACCGGCGCCCATGGCCAGCAGTTGCATCTTTGCTGCGCGCTCGAACAGCAGGGCGAGCACGCAGGCTTCCTCGATCGAACGCCCAGCGATCAGCAGGCCATGATGGGAAAGCAGGATTGCGCGCTTGTCGCCAATCGCGTTCGCGATGATTTCGCCTTCTTCGTTGCCCACCGGCACACCGGGCCATTCCTCGAGGAATGCACAGTCGTCGAACAGTGGGCACAGGTCCATGTGCGAGATGGCCAGCGGAACTTCCAGCATCGACAAGGCGGCGCTGTGCAGCGGGTGGGTGTGGATGATGCAGTTGACGTCGGGACGGGCGCGGTACAGCCAGCTGTGGAAGCGGTTGGCCGGGTTGGCCATGCCACGGCCTTGCAGCACCGTCAGGTCTTCGTCCACCACCAGCAGGTTGGAGGCAGCGATTTCGTCGAAGCCAAGCCCCAGTTGTTGGGTGTAGTAGGTGCCAGGTTCCTGCGCGCGCGCAGTGATCTGCCCGGCCAGGCCAGAGTCGTGGCCGCCGTCGAACAGGATCCGGCAGGTGAGGGCGAGCTTTTGTCGCACGGTGTACGTGTTGTCGGTCAGCGCCGTCAGCATCTGTTGCTGGGCGTGTTTGACAAGCTGGTCCTTGGGGGTGTGCATGGTGGTCGTCATGAGCGGTACCTGCAGGGGTGGAGACTAGGGATGGCTGATCGGCGCGGAGGCGACGCCAGGACACGGTGTTGATCATGATGACACAAGGTGTCATATGCAAGCAATGTGTCATCCTTGCCTCAGGGCGTCAACACAACAGTGCCAGCGCAATCTGCTATGGCGTGCATACGCAACTGGTATTACTTGCCCCGGCTTCACGCTGTTTAGCATCGATCGGGTCTTAACCGTCGACGAGAACAACAACGTGAACCTTGGAACCCTATCCAGTCGAAGTGCCAGATACTGGCCTGAACGTCTGGCGGTAATCGACCGCCACACCCGGCTGACCTTCGCTCAGCTCGAACAGCGGGCCAACCAGCTGGCCTCGGCCTTGCTGGCACAGGGCATCGCCACGGGCGAGCATGTCGCCATCCTGGCGCCAAACCGCGCCGAACTGGTGGAAGCAGAGGTGGCTTTCTACAAGGCCGGCCTGGTCAAGGTACCGGTCAATGCGCGTCTGGCACCGGATGAAGTCATTCAGGTGCTCAACGACGCCTGCAGTGTCGCGCTGATCGCCGATGCGCAACTCGCCCAGGCGTTGCTGGACCGCAGGCAGGAGGTACCTTCATTACGCTTGATCGTGACCTTGGGTGAGCGGGGCGGTGACATCACCTATGCCGCGCTGCTGGCACAAGGCAGTAGCCAGCCAATCAGCTGCGACCTGCCTGACGATGCCCTTGCCGTTTTGCATTACACCTCTGGCAGCTCTGGTGTGCTCAAGGCTGCGATGCTCAGCGTGGGCAACCGCAAGGCGCTAATCCGCAAGAGCCTCGCCAGCCCGACCCGTCGCGCCGCCCCGGGCGACGTCATGGCTCACGTCGGCCCTATCACCCATGCCAGCGGCATGCAGCTGATGCCGCTGCTGGCGGTCGGTGCCTGCAACCTGCTGCTGGAGCGCTACGATGACCAGCTGTTGCTCGAGACCATTCAGCGCGAAGGCGTGACCCGCTTGTTCCTGGTGCCTGCCATGATCAATCGCCTGGTCAACTTCCCTGATGTCGAGCGCTACGACCTGAGCAGCTTGCGCCTGGTCATGTACGGTGCCGCGCCGATGGCACCAGCGCTGGTGAAACGGGCCATCGAGGTATTCGGGCCGATCCTGGCCCAGGGTTACGGTGCTGGCGAGACCTGCTCGCTGGTAACCGTCCTGACCGAACAGGACCATCTGTGCGAGGGCGGCGACTACCGGCGCCTGGCCTCGTGCGGGCGTTGCTACTTCGAAACCGACCTGCGCGTGGTGAACGACCATTTCCAGGACGTCCAGCCGGGAGAGGTGGGCGAAATCGTAGTCAAGGGCCCGGACATCATGCAGGGCTACTGGCGCGCCCCCCACCTCACCGCCGAGGTGATGCGCGACGGCTACTACCTGACTGGCGACCTGGCCACGGTGGATGAGCAGGGGTATGTGTTCATCGTCGACCGCAAGAAAGAAATGATCATTTCCGGTGGCTTCAACATTTACCCCAGCGAGGTCGAGCAGGTGCTCTACAGCATGCCGCAGGTGTTCGAGGCGGCGGTGGTGGGGGTGCCCGACGAGCAGTGGGGCGAAGCGGTGCGGGCGGTGATCGTGCTCAAGCCGGGCATGGCCCTGCAGGAGCAGGACGTCATCGAACATTGCGCCCAGGTCCTGGCCGGTTTCAAGAAACCACGTGCCGTGGACTTCGTCAGCGAGCTGCCGAAAAACCCCAACGGCAAGGTGGTGCGCCGGTTGATCCGTGACGCCTACTGGCAAAACAGCGAACGCCGTATCTGACACGAGGAACGACCATGTATCAGCCAAGCGAAAAGGCCCAGCAGATCATCGAGGCCATCAGTGGCTTCGTTCGCAACGAAATCCTGCCCCTGGAACAGCAAGCCGGTCTCAGTTGGGCAGAGCCGCACCCGCGGGCGGTGCTGCAGCAGGTATGGCAGCGCTCGTGCGAGCAGGGCTTCTACAACATCATGCTGCCCGAGGCGATAGGTGGCGCCGGGTTGAGCGTGTCAGACCTATGTGCGGTCAAGGAAGCCACGGTGCTCACCGGCTCGATGCTGGCGCCGCACATTCTCGGTGAGCTTTCCGGACCGCCCCGTATCGGCCATCTGTTCAAGGTGGCGAGCCCGACCCAGATCGAGGCGTTCCTGCAGCCGGTGTGCCGTGCCGAAAAGGCCGTGTGCTTCGCCCTGACTGAAAGCGAAGCCGGCTCTGATGCAACGGCGATCAAGACCTCCGCACGGCGGGAAGGTGAACACTATGTGCTCAATGGCGCCAAGCGCTACATTTCAGGGGCGCCCTATGCCGACATCGCCGTGCTGCTCGCGGTGACGGATCCCGGGCGCGGTGCCCAGGGGATTTCGGCGTTCTTCGTCGACCTGAGCGCACCGGGGGTAAGGGTTGAAAGCGATTATTCGGTCATGTCCGGCGGTGGTGCGCATGGCGACATCATTCTTGAGGACGTACGGGTGCCGGCGGCCAACCGCATTGGTGAGCAAGGGCAGGGCTTCAAGTTGGCGATGGGGCGCATCACCCTCAACCGCCTGCTGCATTGCCCCACCTTGCTGGGGCTGGCCGGCCTGGCACTGAACCTCTCGATCGACTATGCCCGCACGCGCAAGCAGTTCGGCCAGCCTATCGCCATGTTCCAGTCGATCAACCACATGATCGCCGACATGGCCACCGAGCTGCATGCTGCACGCAGCATGGTCTACACCACGGCAGCGGTGAATGACGCCGGCGGCAATATCCGCACCCAGGCCCCGATGTGCAAGCTGTTCGTTTCGGAGACGGCCTTCCGCATCGCCGATCGCGCCGTGCAGATACACGGCGGTGCCGGGCTGCTGCGTGGCAACCCGGTGGAGTGGATATTCCGTGCGACACGTATGATGCGCATTCTCACGGGAACCAGCGAGATCCAGCGCAACACCATCGCCAAGGGCGTGCTCATGCCTGAGCAATGACGCGGTATGCCCGGCCCCTGGCGGCCGGGTTCTCCAGACAAGAACAATAACGAGAGATCATCATGACTCATACTGACACCCCCGCACGTGCAGGCACGGCCTGGATGATTGCGGTACTGCTGGCGCTGTTGATGCTGGTGAACTTCCTGGACAAGGTGGTCATTGGCCTGGTGGCGGTGCCGATGTCCAGGGAACTGGGCTTGTCTCCTGCCGAGTTCGGCCTGGTAGGGGGCGCACTGCACTGGTTCTTCGCCATCTCGGCGGTGATAGGCGGCTTCATGGCCAATCGCCGGCCAACCCGCACCCTGCTGCTGGGGATGGGCGCGTTCTGGGCGCTTATCCAGTTGCCCATGTTGTTCGTCAGCTCGCTGTGGGCGATCGTCGCCTGCCGGGTGCTGCTGGGTATTGGCGAGGGACCGGCCTCACCGGTGGCTACACATGCCTTGTACAAGTGGTTCCCCAACGACCGTCGCAACCTTCCCGTGGCGCTGTTGCATACCGGCAGTGCGCTGGGGCTATTGGTAGCGGGTGCCATGATCCCATGGATCAGTGTGCACTACGGCTGGCGCATGAACTTCATCGTGCTGGCGGTGATCGGGGCGGTGTGGTGTGTGCTGTGGTGGTGGCTGGGCAGCGAGGGCAACCTCGACCGCATTCGCCCGGGCCAGCGTGAAGAAGGGCAGGCCCCTGTTCCCTATCGTCGGCTGCTCGGTGACCGCACGGTACTGGGCAACTACTTGTGCCACTTCGCCGCCAACTGGTCCCTGGCGTTGACCCTGACCTGGGTACCGAGCTACCTGGAAACCGGGCTGGGGATCGACCCGATCATGACCGGCCAGGTGTTCGTTCTGTTCGTGGTGGTTACCACGCCGTTGAGCCTGTTCATGGCCTGGCTGTCACAGCGAATGATGCGTGCCGGGGTTGCCACACGCTGGTCGCGCGGTGCGTTCGTTTCAGTGTGCCTGATCGCCAGCGGGCTGCTGTCAGCGGCGTTGTTTCTGCCCGGTCTGAGCAACGTCGAGCGGATCGTCAGCCTCACCTTCAGCGGCGGGCTGGCGCTGGTGATGTACTCCGTGGGGCCTGCCATGCTGGCGGAGTTCACGCCCAGCGGGCAGCGCGGCGGCATTCTGGCGATCGGCAACGGTATCGCCTCGTTGGCCGGGCTGTCGGCACCGGTGGTCACCGGTTTGCTGGTGCAGGGCGCCGGGGCCGGGCACACGGCAGGGTTTGGCCAGGGTTTTCTGGTGTGCGGCGCGGTGCTGGTGATTGCCGGGCTGATCGGGCTGGCCTGGATGGACCCGCAGAAAACCCGGCAACGTCTGGTGCAGGTGGGCACGGCTGCGCCTGCCCAAGCGTGATGTGCACAGCGCTCAGAGGCTCTGCTCCGCCAGGTCCTCGCGCTCGATCAAGGTACCTTTCCAGCGCTCGCTGCGCACCGCATCCACCAGCAGTGCGCGCACCAGGTCGCGCATGCAGGCGGCGGCGAACGACAGCGGCTTGTGCTGCGAGTGGGCCAAGGCGATGGTGCGGGTGATGCGCGGCTCCACTATCAGCCGCGCGCTGGCAGGCGCGGCCAAATCCAGCAGCGGTGGCCAGTTGCTGATGGTGGCCGCCAGGCCAGCACGGACCAGGCTGGTGATACCGGGGGCAGACTGCTGTTCGTAGCTGGAGTCCAGTGTCACACCGGTCTCCATGGCAGCCTGCTCGATGCGCCTGCGCAAGTGCAGGCTACGGGGTGGCATTACCAGGCGGCTCGCTGCGGCTTCAGCCAAGGTGATGGGCGACTCGTCAGGACCGTGCCCAGGCAGGCCGACCCAGTACAGGTCTTCGGAAAACACGGGCTCGGCGACCACATGGACAAGTTCTTCGGCGTTGGGCACCACGCCGAAATCCACCTTGCCCAGCTCGATCGCCTGACCACCTTCGCGGCTCAGGCCATCCCATACGGTGAGCTTGATCCCCGGGAAGCGTGCCTGGGCCTGGGTAATGATGGCCGGCAACAACAGTGCCGAGGCCGTGGCGGGAATCGAGATGGCCACGTGCCCCTTGGGGTTGCCGCGGCTGGACTTCAGCTCATCCTTCACCGAATCGAGTTGCTGCACGACCGATCGGGCCACTTCGTACAACTGCCGCCCGGCATCGGTCAGTTCGATGCCGTCATGCTGGCGCGCCAGCAGTTGCATTTCCAGTTCGCTCTCCAGCAGGCCTATCTGTCGGCTCAAGGCCGGTTGGGCGATGAACGCCTGGCGTGCGGCATTGGAAAAACTGCCGGCTTCGACAATGGCGATCAAATAACGCAGCTGTTTCAAAGTCATTGTGGTTCTCAGGCTATGCCGAAGTGATATGGCAACCATCGGGAGACGCTATTTGTTCAGCCCCGGTGGCCTACTTAGTATCGGTAAGCAGCAAAACGAGGATAACAGAAACGTTCGAATAATTACCCAAGCCCTTGCCTGCAGGCCTTTGCGCCGTACTTAAGCATTAACTCGCAATTCACTCTCTAATAAACACAATAAGAGGTTAAGAGTGATGGCATCTCGTATTTTCGGTCGCTCGGGACCGTTGTCGGTACTTGCCTCATCAGTACTTTTTTCTGCGTCTGCCTGTGCCGCTCAGTTTCACTGGGGTGAACTTGAGGGGCAATTCGACTCGGCGCTTTCCTTTGGTACCAGCATTGCGACTGCCAACCCTGACCCGGCCCTGCACAACAGCGCCAACAGCGATGACGGCCGCCTGAACTTTGCCTCTGGCGATGTGTTTTCAGCGGTGTTCAAAGGCACCCATGACCTGGAGCTCAAGCACGATAACCTGGGGGTGTTCCTTCGCGGTAGCTACTGGTACGACACGGCCCTGCGTGATCACGATCAGCGCTTCAAGCAGGTCGAGGACAACAACCGCAAGCGCTCGGCCAAGACCGCAGGTAGCCAGCTGCTCGATGCCTTCGGTTACTACCTGTACGACATCGACGGCCAGCCGGGTTCGCTCAGGCTGGGCAAGCAGGTGGTCAACTGGGGTGAGAGCACCTTCATCCAGGGCGGACTGAACGTCATCAACCCCTTCAACCTGGCGGCCTTGCGCCGCCCCGGCTCGGAAGTGAAGGACGCGCTGGTGCCGGTGAATCTGTTCTACTTCACCCAGAACCTCACCGAAGCGCTGTCGGTCGACGGTTTCTATCAGCTGGACTGGGAACAGACCCAGCTCGACAACTGCGGCACGTTCTTTTCGAACAACGACTTTTTGCCCGATGGGTGTGATGGCCTGGACGTGGGCGCCAAATTGCTCGGCAACCCCACAGCCGTGACCGGGCTTGCGCCGTTCGGTGTGAACCTCACCAGCGAAGGCGTGCGCATACCTCGCGGCAGCGACCAGGATGCCCGCAACAGCGGGCAGTGGGGCGTTTCGCTGCGCTGGTACGTGGCGGCGCTGGACACCGAGTTTGGTGCTTACGCGGCGAACTACCACAGCCGCACGCCTTACCTGGGTACGGTCAGCAGCCCGTATTTCGACAACCGCCGTTTCGCCCCGCAGTTGTGCGCCAACCTCGCTATCGGGCTTGCAGACTGTGCCGCTTTTCTGGGTTCCAGCGCAGGCCAGTCGCTGGTCGGCGCGCTACGCCTGGGCACCTCGCAGTACCGGGTGCAATACCCCGAGGACATTCGCCTCTACGGCCTTTCGTTCTCCACTACCCTGCGCACCGGCACGGCGCTGCAGGGGGAGCTGAGCTACCGGCCGAACATGCCCATGCAGCTCAACGGTACCGACATCATCCAGTCGTTGTTGAACGTCGATGGCCGCTCGCCCTTGCTCGGCGACGGCCTGCGGCCAGACAGCGCCAGTACGCTGTTCGACGGCTACCGCCGTAAAGAGATGACCCAGTTGCAGGTAACCGCTGTTCACGCTTTCAGCCAGGTGATGGGGGCCAACCAGTTGCTGTTGATAGGCGAGGCGGGCGCCACCTATGTCGGCGGTCTGGAGGGCGCCTATGGCCCCCGTTACGGGCGCTCGGGCACGTTCAACAGCGGCGAACTGGCGGACAACAGCGTGTGCGTGGCCATTTCCAAAACCCCTGAGCATTGCAACGACGAAGGCTTCATGACCCCGTTTTCCTGGGGCTACCGGCTGCGCGCCACCTGGGCCTACCCCAACGTGATTGCCGGCTTCGACCTGCGGCCGAACCTGTCCTGGGCACATGACGTGCACGGCACCGGCCCGGTGGAGGGGTCGGCGTTCAGCGAAGGCTCCAGGGCCATCAGTGTCGGGTTGGATGCGACGCTCGCCAGCACCTACAGCCTGAGTGTGTCGTACACCGACTTTATCGACGGCGACTATGGCACCCGCGGCGACCGGGACTTCATCTCGCTGAGCCTGGGCGTCACTTTCTGAGGGCATGACAATGAAAATGCGCATGGTGATGATCGGCCTGTTCTGGGCGAGCGGCGCGCTGGCGGCAGCCGGCCTGCCCGACAACCTGACCCCGGTGGGAGCTGAGCGTGCTGCCAGCCCCGACGGGCGCATCCCGGCCTGGCAAGGTGGGTTGAGTACGGCCCAGCAACGCCTGGGCGACAACGGCACGCCGCTGGATCCGTTTGCCGATGAGCAGGCTCTGTACCGGATCACTGCCGCCAACTACCGGCAGTACCGAGGTCAGCTTACCGACGGCCAGGTGGCCTTGCTCAAACGCTTCCCAGCCAGCCTCAGCTTGCCGGTGTATCCCACCCACCGCAGTGTTGCGGTACCCGACGCGGTCGCGGCATCGGCCGCCCGCAACGCCGAGCAGGCGCAGCTGGATGACCAGGGCAACGGTGTGCGAGGTTTCACTGGCGTCATCGCCTTTCCGCGGCCAACCAACGGCCTGGAGGTGATCTGGAACCACCTGACCCGGCATCGCAACGAGAGCTACAGCCTGAGCTCCGACAGCGTCACGCCGCTGAAGAATGGCCGCTTCGTGCTGATGAGCGCGCGTCAGGAAGTGGCCCGGCCTGAAGGCTTGGCCAGCCTGGGGGCGGGCAATGTACTTTATTACTTCACCTACCGCATGACGGCGCCCTCGCGGCTTGCCGGCGATGCGATGGTGGTGCATGAGACACTGGACCAGGTCGCCGAGCCGCGCTTGTCCTGGGTGTACAGTGCCAGCCAGCGCCGGGTACGGCGGGCGCCGAACATCGCCTATGACACCACCGGCCCAGGCACCGCCGGCCTGCGGACCGCCGACAGCCGCGACATGTTCAATGGCGCGCCAGACCGGTACGACTGGAAGCTGCTGGGCAAGCAGACGCTGCACGTGCCCTACAACAGCTACCGCTTGGCATCGCCTGAGGTGCGCTATGCGGACCTGATCAAGCCAGGTCACATCGACCCGGCACCAACCCGCTACGAACTGCACCGGGTATGGGTCGTGGAGGCGACGTTGAAGCCCGGGGCGCAGCATATCTACGCCAAGCGCCGGTTCTACCTGGATGAAGACACCTGGGCCATTCTCGAAACAGACAGCTACGACGCGCGTGGCGAGCTGTGGCGCACCTCACAGGCCCATGGTTTCTTTCACCCCGGCGGCCAGGTGGCAGTCAACGCCATGGAGGTTACCTACGACCTCAAGAGTGGCCGCTACCATGCATCGGGCTTGATCAACGAGCAGCGTCGGCCCTTTGCCTTCAATGTGCGCACCAGCCTTTCGTACTTCTCGCCCGGCGCCCTGCGCAGCTTTGGTGTGCGCTGATGGGCGTGCCTGAACCACGGCCTGACTGGTCGCGGCGGCTGTTGGGCCAGGGTGAAGCGCCTGATCCGCGCTTCACCCTGGCCAACGAACGTACTTTCCTGGCCTGGATTCGCACCGCGCTGGCGCTGCTGGGTGGCGCTATCGCCATTGAAACCTTCGCCGGCCACGTCCTCGAGACACCCCTGCGGCTGTGGCTGGTCGCTGGCCTGATGCTGCTGAGCGCATTGCTGAGCGCGGGCGCCTGCCTGCGCTGGCTGCGGGTAGAGCGGGCATTGCGTCATCGACGTCCATTGCCGTTGCCGGCACTGGTGCCCTTGTTGGCACTGGGCTGCCTGGTCGCTGTACTGCTGGCAGGTCTCGTCCTGTGGCCACGCTGGCATGGGTGATCCGGGCCTGCAGGCAGAACGCACCGAGTTGGCCTGGCGGCGCACTGTGCTGGCGCTGATGGCGGTGGCGGGGTTGGCCTGTCGTCAGGGCGATGTGTACGTGCTGGCATTGGCGGGCGTGGCCGCGCTGGCGCTGCTGACCCGCCAGGGGCGACGTTACGAGCGGGGCCTGGCGATGTTGCAGGCCGAACGCGGCCAGCCTGCGCCGTGGGAAGTGCTGGCACTGGGTAGCGTGGTGTGGCTCATGGCATTGGCAGGCTTGTGCCGGTTGGCGAAGGGCGGCTGAGCGCAGTGCCGGCGCCGCCCGCTGCCGCTCAGGGCGTGACGAGATTGAAGCGTGAATCAGCCTCTTCCAGCCCGCCCATGAATTGCAGGAACTTTACCCGCTCGCCTTTGATGTCGATTGCCCCTGCTGTGGCTTCCTTGAGAAAGCCTGTCTGCTTCAAGGCAATGCTGTCCAGCGTCTGCTTGCGCATGGTCACCTCTACATCGGCCTTGGCGTGGCGCGCCAGGTCGCGGTGGGTGAGGACGCCGTTGCGCAGGGTGAGCGCGTAGTCTTCGTCCAGGTCGGAAAACCGCCAGTTGATGGTCAGGTCGCTATCGGCAGCCTTGTAGGCATTCACCCGCACGCCCAGGTAGTCGAAAAACAGGCTGGGTGTCAGGGCCCGCACCATGTCATCGGCGTTGCCGCCGCTACCCGCACCGGTGGCAACGCCTGAGCGCAATTCCTGCGCGCCACTGAGGTAGGCATTGCGCCAGGTGGCGTTCTCACTCTGGTAACCCAGTTGCTCCAGCGCGTCGGCCTGCAGTTCGCGGGCCTCGGTGTTGTCTGGCTCGGCGAATACCAGGTGGTTGACCAATTGCGCCACCCAGCGATAGTCGCCCTCGGCGAAGGCCTGGCGGGCCTGGGTCAGCACCTGATCGGCACCTCCCATCGCCGCCACGTAACGCTTGCCGGCCGCTTGCGGTGGCAATGGGTCGAGGTTGGCCGGGTTGCCGTCGTAGAACCCCATATAGCGTTGATAGACGGCCCTGACGTTATGGCTGAGCGAGCCGTAGTAGTCGCGGCTGTACCATTTGCTTGCCAGGCGCGGCGGCAGGCTGGCCAAGGTCTGGGCAATTTCCATGGGCGTCTGGCCCTGATTGATCAGGCGCAAGGTCTGGCTGTCGATGAAGGCATACATATCGCGCTGGTCGGCCAGGTAGTCGCGGATGGCCGCACCGCCCCAAGTGGGCCAGTGATGCTGGGCGAACACCACCTCGGCCTGGTCGCCATAGCGCACCAGCGATTGGTCCAGGTAATGGGCCCACACTTTCGGATCGCGCACCAGTGCCCCGCGCAGCGTCAGTACGTTGTGCTGCACATGGGTGGCGTTCTCGGCCATGCACAGTGCCCTGAGCGCCGGGAAATAAATATTCATTTCCGCCGGCGCCTCGGTGCCCGGGGTCAGCTGGAACTCCACCTCCACGCCGCTGAGGGTCATGCGTTGCAGCGGTTGGCTGATTTCGAGCGTCGGCGCGATGAGGCTGACGGTGGCATTGGCCGGCACGCCCTTGCCCAGTCCGGCATCCACCTGGCCTCGCGGCCCACGGGGCAGGGGGGCGCCGTACATGTACTGGGCGCGGCGTTTCATGGCCGGTCCGGCCAGCACGTTTTCGCCGATGGCATGTTCGAAGAACCCCTCGGGCGCGATGACCTGGACTTTGCCAGCCTTGACGTCCGCCTCGTTGATCACGCCGCGAGCGCCGCCGAAATGGTCGACGTGCGGGTGGGTGTAGATCACCGTGGTCACCGGCTTGCGCGGGCGGTGCTTGAAGTACAGTTCGAGGCCCGCCTTGGCGGTCTCCACGGCAAGCAGCGGGTCAAGCACAATCAGCCCGTCCTTCCCCTCGACGATGGTCATGTTGGCCAGGTCCAGGCCGCGAAGCTGGTAGATGCCCTCGGTGACCTTGAACAGTCCGGCGATGTTGTTCAACTGAGCGATGCGCCACAAGCTCGGGTTTACCGTGGCAGGGGATTGCGCCGGTTCCAGAAATGCATACTGGGCCAGGTTCCACACGGTCTTGCCATCGGCTGTCGCGACTGGCCCGTCGAACCGCTCGACCAGCCCACGCCGGGCGGTTTCGTAATCGACGCGATCCTCGAAAGGCAACCGTTGCAGCCACTGCTGGTTGCTGGCCTGGGTGGCCGGGGTGGCATCCTTGGCCGCTGTTGCGGCCAGGCTCGGAAGGGGGGCCAGCAGGGCAAGCGCCAGCATCGACAATGAAAAGCGCATGGAATGTCCTTGTTGTTCTTGGGGCAGAACACTCTAGGGGAGGGGCTTGCGCACCAGCCAATACCAGAGCGGCATGGCCGCTATCGCGTTTCCTGATGGCTTCAGGCGGGGGGCAGCGTGAGGATCTGTTCGACCAGCCAGGCCAGGGCGGGGTCGTGCTGACGGTGGCTCAGGTGTACCAGTTCCAGTTCGAAAGGCTCCAGGGCAAAAGGCAGTTCGTGCACCGCCAAAGGCAGCAGATGCGCGAACTGCTGGGCCAGTTGCCGCGGCAGCACCACACACATGTCGGTGGCTGCGGCCAGATGGGCGGCCTGCAGGTAGTTGGGCGTGGTATAGGCGATTTGCCGGGTCAGGCCTTGCTCGGCCAGCCACTGGTCGACCATGCCCCGGGTCTGGCCGCCGTGCACCCAGATGTGCCGCAAACCCAGGAACGCGTCGAGGTCCAGTGCCTGGCCCGGCACCAGGTGCGGGTGCTGCTGGCGCAGCGCGATCTGCAGGGTTTCACGGCGCCAGGGGTGGCGGGTGAAGCGCGCCGGCACCTCGTCGAAACGGCCCAGTACCAGGTCGAGGTCGCCCCGGTCCAGCGCCTCGGCCGGCAGGTTGGGGGCCAGGTGCACCACGTCGATACGCACGTTGGGTGCCAGCAGCTCCAGCCGCGCCAGGAGTGGCGGCATGCACAGCTGTTCGACGAAATCGGTGAGGGCGATGCGCAACTGGCGATGGCTGCGCTGAGGCTCGAAGCCATCGCCGGTGCCCAACGTCTGCTCGATCTGCTGTAACGCCGCACGTATTGGCCCCTCCAGTGCCAAGGCCCGTGGTGTCGGGCGCATGCGCCGGCCCACGCGGACCAGCAGCGGGTCGCCCAGCTGGTCACGCAGGCGCGCCAGGGCATTGCTCACGGTCGGCTGGGTGAGGGCCAGACGCTCGGCTGCCCGCGATACGTTCTGTTCACGCAGCAACATGTCGAAGACGCGCAGCAGGTTCAGGTCGAAGTTCGAAATATTCATGCTGAAAATATATGGCATACGAAATGGAAATTTCAAAAATACCTTCGGCCTGCTTAGGGTGATCACAGTCCTCATACCTACAAGAAAGCAGGAGCGTTGCGCGTGAATACTCCCTTCCCGATCAATCAGGTGGCTGTGATAGGTGCAGGCACCATGGGCCGCGGCATCGTCATCAGCCTGGCCAACGCCGGGCTGTCGGTGCTGTGGCTGGACTGCAACGCGGCAGCGCTCGAAGCCGGGCTGGGCATGGTCAGCCAGGCCTGGGCCCAGCAGGTGGACAAGCAGCGCATCACCCCGGCCCAGGCCGACGCTTGCCTGGCGCGTGTGCAGGCAGTGGACGGCTATCCGGCGTTGGCGGAGGCCGACCTGGTGATTGAAGCGGTGTATGAAAACCTGGCGCTCAAGCAGGAAATCTTCCGTGCACTGGATGCACACCTCAAGCCACGTGCGATCCTGGCCAGCAACACCTCGGCGCTGGACATCGACGCGATTGCCGCCGTCACCCAGCGGCCGTCCCAGGTCCTGGGGCTGCATTTCTTCAGCCCTGCGCATGTCATGAAGCTGCTCGAAATCGTGCGTGGGACGCACACCGATCAGAAGGTGCTCGATGCCGCCAAAGCGCTGGGCGAGCGCATGGGCAAGGTGGCGATAGTGGCAGGCAACTGCCCTGGTTTCATTGGCAATCGCATGTTGCGCAGCTATGTGGGCGAAGCGCGCAAGTTGCTGCTTGAAGGGGCGTTGCCACATCAGGTGGATGCGGTACTGCAGCAGTTCGGCTTCGCCATGGGGCCGTTCCGCATGTACGACGTGGTGGGCATCGACCTGGAGTGGCGCGCCCGGCAGTTGGCCGGGCAAGGCATGCACGACCCGCTGGTGCAGGTCGATAATGCGCTGTGCGAGCTCGGCCGCCTTGGGCAGAAGACCGGGCAGGGCTATTACCGCTATGCCCCCGGCAGCCGGCAGGCCGAGCATGACCCGCAGGTCGACGCGTTGGTGCTGCAGGTGTCCCAGAACCTTGGCTACCGACGTCGGGGCATCAGTGCCGAGGAAATCCTCGAACGGTGCCTGCTGGCACTGGTCAACGAAGGGGCGAAGGTTCTTCAGGAAGGTATCGCCGCCAGCAGCAGCGACATCGACCGGGTCTGGCTCCACGGCTATGGCTTCCCGGCTGCCACTGGCGGGCCCATGCGCTGGGCTGACGAGCAGGGGGCGCCGTTTATCCTGGCCCGGCTGGAATACCTGCAGGGCGTGCTTGGCGAGCATTGGCGCCCGGCAGGGCTGCTCTATTCACTCGTGGCCGGTGGCAAGCGTTTCGAACCGCGTGGGGAGGTTCAGGCATGAACTACCAGGCGCCCCTTCGCGACATGCGTTTCGTGCTGCATGAACTGTTCGACCTGAGCGGACATTGCCAGCAACTCGGTATCGAACTGGACCGCGACACCCTCGACGGCATCCTTGAGGAGGCCGCACGCTTCACTGGCCAAATCATCGCACCACTCAATCGCAACAGTGACGAACAGGGCTGCCAGTGGGTGGGCGGCGAGGTCACCACCCCGGACGGTATGCGGGACGCCTATCGGCAATACGTCGAACATGGCTGGGCCAGTATGACCGGGCCGCAGGCCTACGGTGGCCAGGGTTTGCCGCAGATGGCATCGGCCAGCTTCCATGAAATGCTGATGGCAGCGTCGTTGTCGTTCCGCATCTACTCCGGCCTGACCGAGGGCGCGGTCCTGGCGTTGCATCGCCATGGCAGCGAGCCACTCAAGCAGGCCTACCTGAGCCGGATGGTCAGTGGCGAGTGGGCCGGCACCATGTGCCTGACCGAGCCGCAGGCCGGCACCGACCTGGCGTTGCTGCGTACCCGCGCCCAGCCGGAAGCGGACGACAGCTATCGCATTACCGGCAGCAAGATATTCATCAGTGGTGGCGAGCAGGACCTGACTGACAACATCGTTCATCTGGTACTCGCGCGCCTGCCTGATGCGCCGGCCGGTGTCAGGGGCATCAGCCTGTTCCTGGTGCCCAAGCTGTTGCCCGGTGGCGAGCGCAATGCGCTGGGCTGCGGGGCGCTGGAGCACAAGATGGGCATCAAGGGGGCATCGACCTGCGTGATGAACTTCGACGGTGCCCAGGGCTGGCTGGTGGGGGAGGCCAACCAGGGCCTGGCCTGCATGTTCACCATGATGAACGATGCCCGCTTCCAGGTCGGCCTGCAGGGGCTTGGTATTGCCGAGGCCGCTTTTCAGGGAGGGCTGGCCTATGCCCGGGAGCGTCTGCAGTCGCGCTCGCTTGCCGGGCCGGTGGCAGCGGAAAAGCCTGCCGATCCGATCATCGTCCATCCAGACGTGCGGCGCATGCTGCTGACCCAGAAGACCCTTACCGAGGGCTGTCGCATGCTGGGCATCTACACCGCTCGGCAACTGGACCTGGAGCATGCTGCGAAAAGTGCACCGGCGCGCCAGGCCGCAGCTCGGCGGGCGGCGTTGCTGATCCCTATCGTCAAGGCGTTCTTCACCGACGTCGGTCAGGAAGTCGCCAGTCTTGGGGTGCAGGTGTACGGCGGTCACGGCTACATCCGCGAGTGGGGGATGGAGCAGTTGATGCGCGATAGCCGCATCACCCAGCTTTATGAAGGCACCAACGGCATACAGGCCCTCGACCTGATACGCCGCAAGGTCCTGGGGGACGGCGGGGCCGAGCTCAATCTGCTGATCGACGAAATGGCGCTGCACGTCAGGGCTGCCAATGCGCGCGACGGCCTGCAGGCCATGGCGACGGCCGTGGGGCAACGTCTGGAGGAATGGCGCGTCCTGGCCGCCCATGTGGTCGAGGCCTGTCAACGCGACCCCCAGGAGTCAGGGGCAGTGTCGGTTGATTTTCTTGCCTACTCGGCCTACGTGCTGTTGGCGGCGATGTGGTTGCAAGCGGCGGTGTGCGCTGAAGCGACGCTTGCCGCCGGCAGCGCGGAAACAGCCTTCTACAGGGCCAAGCTTGACGCCGCGACGTTCTACTGGCGGCGGCTCCTGCCCCGCGCCACTGCTCACCGCGAGGCCCTGCTGGGTGGCGCGGACTGCCTGATGGCGCTACCGGCGAGCGATTTCGCGTTCTAGCGCACGGCAAACCACACGAACAAGGAGAGTGCGATGCAGCCTTTCAGCTTTGCCACCACTGCGCAGATCCTCTGCGAACCCGGCGCGGTGCAGCGCCTTGCAGGTCTGTGCCGTGAGCGCGGTGCCAAGCGTGTTTTGATTGTCAGTGACCCGGGTATCGCCCGCCTTGGCATGCTTGATGACCTGCTGCCGGGGTTCACGGCAGCCAAGGTCGGTGTGGCGATCTTCAGTGAGGTTACGGCCGACCCTAGCGAGGCATGCGTGCTGGCGGCCGCCCAGCGCGCCCGGCATATCGGCGCCGACCTGGTGGTGGGGTTCGGCGGCGGCAGCTCGATGGATGTGGCCAAGCTGGTTGCGCTGCTGGCCCACCGCGACTGTTCGCAGCCCATCGCCGAGTTGTACGGCATCGACAGGGCCAAGGGCCGCCGGCTGCCGTTGATCCAGGTGCCCACCACGGCAGGTACCGGTTCGGAGGTGACGCCGATCGCCATCGTCACCACCGGTGCCACCACCAAGATGGGCATTGTTTCGCCGCTGCTGTTGCCAGACCTGGCAGTGCTCGACGCCGTCTGTACCCTCGGCCTGCCATCGGCGGTGACGGCTGCTACCGGTATCGACGCCATGGTGCATGCCATCGAAGCCTATACCAGCCGCCTCAAACGTAACCCGCTGTCCAGCCTGCTGGCCCGTGAGGCGCTGCGGCTGCTGGCGGATAACCTTGACCAGGCTGTGCACAACGGCGGCAACCTGCAGGCCCGCCAGGCCATGCTGCTGGGGGCTTGCCTGGCCGGCCAGGCCTTTGCCAATGCACCGGTGGCGGCGGTGCATGCCCTGGCCTATCCGCTGGGTGGGCACTTTCATGTTCCCCATGGCCTGGCCAACGCGCTGGTGTTGCCGCATGTGCTGCGCTTCAACCTGCCGGTGGCGGCAGTGGACTACGCCGAACTGGCCGTGCCGCTGCTGGGGGCCCGTTTGCAGCCCGGCGATCAGCGCCAGCAGGCAGAACAATTCGTGGCCGAGCTGGCCGCGCTAGGTCGCCGCTGCGGGTTACCGGACCGCCTGCGCGACGCCGATGTACCGCGTCATCGGCTTGGCCAGCTGGCCGAAGACGCGATGCAACAGCAGCGCCTTTTGGTCAATAACCCGCGTGAAGTCACCCAGGCCGATGCGCTGGCCATCTATGAGGCAGCCTACTGATGAGCGACCTCCGGCAACGTGAACACTATCGGCACTTCACGCCTATAACCACCCGGTGGCACGACAACGATGTCTATGGCCACGTGAACAATGTGGTCTATTACAGCTTTTTCGACAGCGCCGTAAACCGCCTGCTGGTGCGGGAGGGCGGGTTGGATATCGACCAGGGGAGGGTGATCGCGCTGGTGGTCAGCTCCGCCTGCGACTACCAGGCGCCGGTGGCCTTCCCGCATGACATCGAAGTGGGCCTAGTGGTGGGCCGGTTGGGCAACACCTCGGTGCACTATCAGTTGGCTGTGTTCCTTGCCGGTCAGCCGTTGGCCTGCGCCACCGGCCGCTTCGTCCATGTATTCGTCGACCGCGAAGGGCGGCGCCCGGTGCCGGTACCTGACTGCCTGCGGCGCGTGTTGAGCGAACTGCAGCCCCTATCCCCTGAGGAACAGCCATCATGAAAGACGCCGTGATCGTCGCCACTGCTCGCACCCCTATCGGCAAAGCCATGCGTGGCGCCTTCAACGACCTGAAAACCCCCAGCATGACGGCTGTCGCTATCCGCGCCGCGGTAGAGCGTGCCGGTATCGAACCGGCGCAGGTCGATGACCTGGTGCTGGGGACTGCCATGCAGAGCGGCACTGCCGCGATCAACCCGGGTCGGCTGTCGGCGCTGGCCGCCGGCCTGCCCCAAACGGTCAGCGGTCAGACCGTCGACCGCCAGTGCGCTTCAGGCCTTATGGCCATTGCCACGGCGGCGAAGCAGATCATGGTTGATGGCATGCAAGTGACCATTGGCGCAGGCCAGGAGCAGATCAGCCTGGTGCAGCAGGTGCACAACCAGCTGGCCAGTGAGGCTTACGACCCCGCAGTGCTGCGCATGAGCGAGCACGCCTACATGCCGATGTTGCAAACGGCCGAACGGGTGGCCCGGCGTTATGGCATAAGCCGCGAAGCTCAGGATGTCTACGCCCTGCAGTCTCAGCAGCGCACGGCGGCGGCGCAGGCGGCAGGGTTGTTCGCCGCTGAAATCGTGCCGGTCACCGCACGCAAGAAGGTGGTGGACAAGCTGACAGGTGTTGTCAGCCATGAAGAGGTGCGCCTGATCCAGGACGAAGGGAACCGACCGGCGACGATCCTGGCCGATCTACAGGGGCTCAAGCCCGTGGTCGAAGGCGGTTGTGTCACGGCCGGCAATGCCAGTCAGTTGTCCGATGGCGCCAGTGCCTGCGTGCTGATGGAGGGCGCGCTGGCGGCGCGCTCGGGCATCGCAGCCCTGGGGCTTTACCGCGGTATCGCCGTGGCTGGCCTTGCCCCCGAGGAAATGGGCATCGGCCCGGTATTGGCGGTGCCCAAGCTACTGCGCCAGCAGGGCCTGACGGTAGACGATATCGGGCTATGGGAGCTGAACGAGGCGTTTGCCTGCCAGGTGCTGTATTGCGCCCAGCAGTTGCAGATCGACCCGGCGAAACTGAACGTCAATGGCGGCGCCATTGCTATCGGCCACCCCTACGGCATGAGCGGCGCGCGGATGGTCGGCCATGCCTTGCTGGAGGGCAAGCGACGTAAGGTGAAGTACGTGGTCGTGACGATGTGTGTGGGCGGCGGCATGGGCGCAGCAGGCCTGTTCGAAGTGCTTTAGGCCGGTCTCCAAGGCCAGCCCATGGCGCTGACCGGGACGCAGGCGCAACCCGCGCCCACGGTGTCCCGGCCAGGGCTGGTTATGAGCCTACAGCAACCGCGTGACGCGAAGCCGGCTGTGGCAATTGGCGGAAGCCTTCACGGATGGCAGCGATCAGTTCAGCGTCCTTGACGGGGCACAACCCGGGGAACGGTTTGTTGGCATGGGTGAGCACGGCTTCGACGCTTTCCTGGTTATCCAGGTAAACCTGCCTGATTGCCTGGCTTTCCAGGTCCTTGCTGTTGCTGCAGTTCAGGGCGTGGTGAATGGCGAGCCCGGCGCCAAACGCCAGGGCCGGGGTTGCAATACCGTGCTTGCGGGCAAGGTCGATGCTGCTGAGGATGCGTTCGTTGCGTTGCAGCTTGCGCAAGGGGTCGCGGCCTACCCGGGCGCAGGGGTCTTTGAACGAGGTTTGGCAGCGCTCGAGGAATGCCTCGGCAAAGCGGCTGACCACCTCGGCCATCTGTGGGTATTCGGCCACCAGTGCGGGCGCGACCTCCTGGCGAATCAGGCGCTCGGCCAACTCACTCACCCGCGCATCACCCATGCCCTGGCCGACCCAGGCATGGCCCAGCAGGCTGGCGTACCAGGCCACGATGGCGTGCGGGCCGTTCCACAGGCGGTTCTTGATGATCTGGATCTGGGCAATGTCTGGCACTGTCTTCACCTGGCGCAGGCGTTCGAGCAGATCGCTGCCGCGCTCCGCGTAAAGCGGCATGTCGGCTTCACTGTTGAACAGCACCAGATGCAGCTGGCTCATGGCGCTGCTGGGCTGTGCAAAGGGCCTGAAGTGGCCGATCAGCCGTTCGTACTCCGGTAGCGGCGCTGAAGGTTTGCAGGTGCTTGCGGGCTCGTCTTCCAGGCTGTTCTGGAACATCTGCGACTTGATGCGCAGTTGCCTCACCAGTGCGTCATTGCCCAGTTTGGACACGATGCGGCTGACCACCGTTTCGGCGAAATGGGTCTTTTGCATAACCTGCTCGCTGATCGCAGGCGGGCACAGTAACGCCAGCTCGGCTTGCACATGACGCTGCACGAACGCCGCACCGCCAACCTTGTTCAGCACGATCAGCAGGGTCAGCTCGCGGCCTCGGCGCTCGAAGCGTTGCAGCAGGCCTTGGGCGATCACCCTGGCCTGGCTTCTGATGGCCTGCTCGGGCAGGCTCAGGCCGATGATTTCGGCAGTGGTGTACATGCTGATGACCGCGTCGTCATCGTCCATGTCGATCATGCGCACGTTGTCGATGGTCTGGTCGAACGATGTGGCACCGTAGCGCACGCTGTAGCGGCCGAAGGCGCTGACGCTTTCGCGCAGCATGCGCGAGCGGGTTGCGGCAATGATTTCACGCGGTCGGGTGTAGCCGTCCCAATGGGAAAATACCTGTGTCAGGTAACCGCCGCCGATGGCGCCGAAACCATGAATGCCCACGCTGAACTGGTTCATCGAGGCCGGGAACGGCTCGCTCAATGCAGGCATGCCCAGGTCGGGTACGCACGCGCTCAGGTCGGCGAGAAATTCATGCATGCTGCGGTAGGCTTTGAGCGCGCCCGCCTTGATTTCGGGCGCAGGCGGCTTGATGTCCTCGATCAGGATCGCCTGCCCTTCGGCGCGCATCGCTGACAGCATGCCGTTTTCCGAGTCCTCGACCATGAAGCACTGGCCTGGCTCGCAATTGAGCGCGCGGGCGGCTTTCAGGAAAATCTCGGGGTGGGGTTTGCCTTGGCTGACTTCATCGCCACAAACGGTGATGTCGAAGTACTTCAGCACGTTGGCGTTGATCAGGTATTCCTCGGCGATGGCACGGCGGCTGGAGGTGGCCACCGCCATGGTCAGGCCTGATTTGCGCAGGCGCTCCAGTACCTCCAGCAGGCCGGCCTTGATCGGTACGCCGTGATTGCGCACATACTCCAGTTCAAGTTCATCCGCGCGTTGGCGGATTTGTGCGTACGGGAAGTCTTCGCCGTTATGCGCCTTGGCGAGGGCCTCGGCCTTCTTTGCGCTCAGGCCCAGCGAGCCAATCAGGGTGTGCTCGCTCAGCGCTTTGCCGAAGATTTCCAGAGACGCTTGCTTGAGTGTCCTGAAGCGCAGGCGCTCGGTGTCGAAGAGGGTGCCATCCATATCGAAGATGGCGCTGAAAATCTGTTTACCGTGAAAGAAAAGCATTGGCTGTTGCCCCTTGTCGTTGCGTCAGGCATCCCGCCTGCAACAGGCGAGAACGGTGTGTGAGCTGCAGAGGAGGCAGTCAGGTCGGGGGCACACGTTCGACAGGGGGACGCTCAGGAGTGACGCAGAGGTAAGGCGGGGCGGAGCGGGGCGTGCAGAGGAGGTTGGCAACCGTTGAGGTGAGGCGGGTGGCGCGTTTGGCCTTGAGGTCACGCCCACTGGCTGCAGTCGGTTTTGCAGGCAGTGGGCGCAAATAGCGATGGATACGTGTGATTCCAAGCATGAGGTGCTTTGCTTCCTTTTCGTCATGGGTGATCCTTTTTCAGCCTTGCACGTATGCGCCGCGACATGCAAGGCTTGGCCTCCCGCTCGCATTGCGCAACAAGGTGAACCCCAATGACCCAAGCTACCGACCAGGCCTTTTACGATCGCGCCGATGCGCACATCGAACTGGCGAACCAGCAGATCGAAAAGTTCGAAGACCTGGGCAAGGTAAGCGCCTCGCTGACCTTCGGTGCCGCGCGCTTCAGCGCCTGGATGAGCGCCCGCGGCTTCAAGAGCGGCGCGGAGCTGGGCGCGGCACGGGAAGAGATTCTGAAGTACTTCTGTGATCAGTACCGGATGATGCTCGAGGACAACCTCGATGAGCATATCGAGCATTTTGACCGGTACATGCTGGGTAAGAACGACTAAGGCCGCGCGCGGCTTCCTTCAGCGATTTGGCCATTTCTGCAGCAGGATCGAAACGAATTTTTCCGCAGCCGGCGACAGCGATGCGCCGCGCCGGTACACCAGCCCTAGCGTGCGGGTGACTTGCGGCTCGATCAACGGCACGCTCACCAGCGTGGGGTGGTCGGCATTGGGCATGGCCAGGCTGGGCATGGCGGACACGCCCAGCCCGGCCTCGACCATGCCCAGCGACGTGGACAGGTGTTGCACTTCGTAGAACCACTTGGGCCGCAGGTTGAGCCCGGACAACGCATGGTCCAGCAGCATGCGGTTGCCACTCAGGCGGCCGACGCCGATCAGGCGGTAATCAGCCAGCTCTGTCCAGGTAACGGAGGCGCGGTTCGCCAGTGGGTGGTCACGCCGGCAGGCCAGTACAAAGTGCTCCTGCACCAGCGAGACAAACTCGATGTCCGGGTGCTGGCCGCTCATCATGTTGATGCCGAAGTCGGCCTCGCCGCGCAGCACGGCTTCGAGCCCGTCGTTGGCGCTAAGGTCCAGCAGGCGAATGCGGATTTTCGGGTATTGCTCGTTGTAATCGCGGATCACCGACGGCAGGAAGTAGAACGCGGCGGTAGGGATGCAGGCGAGGGTAACCTGACCGGTCTGGCGCTCGGCCAGTTCGCGGATGCTGAGGATCGAGTCTTCAAAATCATCCAGCAGGCGCCTGGCCTTGGGCAGGAAGTCGCGGCCCACGCTGGTCAGGCTGACCCGGCGAGTGGTGCGTTCCAGTAGGGAGGTGCCCAGGCCTTCCTCCAGCTTCTTGATCCGCCGGCTCAGGGCCGGCTGGGACAGGTGAAGCGCTTCGGCGGCCTCATGAAAACTGCCAAGTTCGGCGATTTTCACGAAAGATCTGATGTCTTGCAGCTCATATTCCATAAGAAAACCTTCGACTGGCCTGGCGCTTTATTTATGTCTGAATCGCAATAATAGCTACGATATTTGCATTGGATTGATTTATCCATCCCTGTCACTCTTTTGCTCACAGCATCAATGATGTCCATTGATCAACAAGAGTGCGAAATCATGCAACGAATTCCTTGCGTACTCATGCGCGGCGGTACCTCCAAAGGGCCGTTCTTCCACGCCTGGGACCTGCCTGCCAATGTGGTCGAGCGCGACGAATTGCTGATCAACCTGATGGGCTCTGGCCATGAGCTGGAAATCGACGGCATCGGTGGCGGCAGCCCGCAGACCAGCAAGGTGGCGATCATCAGCCCGTCATTGCATGCCGACGCCGACGTCGACTACCTGTTCGTGCAGGTGATGGTCGCACAGCGCCGGGTCGATACGGCCCCCAACTGCGGCAACATGCTGTGTGCGGTTGGGCCGTTCGCCATCGAACAGGGGTTGGTAAAAGGCCAGGAAGGCAAGACCTTGGTGCGCATTCGCAACCTCAACACCGGCACCTTCGTCAATTCGCTGGTCGAAACGCCCGGCGGTATCGTGCGCTACGAAGGCCGCACGGCGATCGATGGGGTACCGGGCACTGCCGCCCCGGTGCATCTGACCTTCCTCGATGCGGTCGGCAGCAAGACCGGCAAGCTGTTCCCCACGGGCAAGGCCCAGGACGTGATTGATGGCGTGCCGGTGACCTGCATCGACATGGCCATGCCGATGATGGTGGTAGAGGCCAGCCAGCTGGGGGTCAGCGGCTCGGAAACCCCGGCTCAGCTGGACGCCAACAGCGCGCTGCTCGAACGCCTGGAAGCGTTGCGGCTGAAGGCCGGAAAGGCCATGGGCCTGGGCGATGTCAGTGGCATGGTCATCCCCAAGCCAGTGCTGGTGTCCAAGCCGCGCTACGACGGCACGCTGCAGGTTCGCTATTTCATGCCGCACAACTGCCATCGTGCCTTGGCGATCACGGGAGCGGTGGGGCTGGCGACTGCCTGCGTCAGCCCTGGCACCGTGATTGCCGACCTGTTGGGCGAAGGCGCGCAGCAACTGGCCGAGGTCCGCCTGGAGCACCCAAGTGGTGGCATCGATGTTGCGCTGACGCGCAGCGGTGCCGAGGGCCAGACGATCCAGGCTTCGGTGGTGCGAACCGCCCGGCGGCTCTTCTCAGGGTTCGTCTACGCCCCTACATTCCGCAGGTTGGCCGGGTAGCTCCAGGCACCGATTCAGACCTGCACATTCGTAACAAGCGCATCCGCACAATTTCAACAATGGGTGATGCCATGAGACTCGCCAAATCGCTGTATTTCCAGATTCTCTGCGCCGTCCTGCTGGGCGTGGTGGTCGGACACTTCTGGGCGCAACAGGCCGTGGCCCTCAAGCCGCTGGGTGATGCGTTCATCAAGCTGATCAAGATGATGATCGCGCCGGTGGTGTTCTGCACCATCGTCACCGGCATCGCCGGCATGACCGACAAGCGTTCCCTGGGGCGCTTGATGAGCAAGACCCTGCTGCTGTTCCTGGGCCTGACGGTGGTCAGCCTGGTGATCGGACTGGCGGCGGTTTACCTGTTCAAGCCAGGTGCCGGCATGAACATCGATCCTGCTACCTTGAGCACAGCGGGCCTGAGCCAGTACACCGCGTCGGCCGCCAAGCTGAGCGTGGTGGACTTCTTCATGCACATCATCCCGGACACCTTCATCGGTGCCTTCAACAAGGGTGAGGTCTTGCCGGTGCTGTTCATCGCCGTACTCAGCGGTTTCGCCCTCTCGTCGATGGGCGAAAAGGGCAAGCCGGTACTGGACGTGCTGGAGTCGGCCTCGACCATGGTGTTCCGCATCTTCGGCTACCTGATGCGCTTTGCCCCGATCGGCGCTTTCGGCGCACTGGCATTCACCGTGGGCCAGTACGGCATTACGTCCCTTGGCGCGCTGGCCAAGCTGGTGGGGACGTTGTACATCGCCTGCGCCTTCTTCGTGCTGGTGGTGCTCGGTGGCATCTGCCGCGCCCATGGCTTCAGCCTGTGGAAGTTGCTGCGCTATTTCCGCGAAGAGTTCCTCGTCGTGCTGGGTACTTCCTCCACCGAGCCGGTGCTGCCGCGCATGCTCGAGAAACTCGAGAAGCTTGGGTGCAAGAAAGGCGTGGTTGGCCTGGTGCTGCCCACTGGCTACTCGTTCAACCTGGACGGTACTGCGATTTATCTGTCGTTGGCAGCCGTCTTCATCGCACAGGCCTGCAACATCGACCTGAGCCTGGGCCAGGTGGTCACCATGCTGGCGATCATGCTGCTGTCCTCAAAGGGCGCGGCAGGTGTCACCGGCAGTGGTTTCGTGGCCTTGGCCTCGACCCTTACCGTGATCCATGACATTCCCCTGGCCGGCCTGGCCCTGTTGATCGGGGTCGACCGCTTCATGTCGGAAGCCCGTGCGCTGACGAGTCTTGCCAGCAACGCTGTGGCGACGGTGGTGGTATCGCTTTCGGAAAACGCCTGTGACCGCCAGACGCTGCACAGCCGCCTGAACGGCGAGCCGGTGGTCAGCCCCGTCGCTGAAACGGCCGACTGGGTCGCCGAACCACACCGCCACGGCTGAGCCTCGACACCCTCAAGCTTTTTGCAGGCCCCCACCAGGCGTTGCCGGGTGGGGGTCAGGGGGCCGTCTGCGCTGCAGGCGGCCACATAGACAATAAAAACAAGAGAACAAACCATGCTC
>NZ_JBICMC010000015.1:0-11595 GCF_043106005.1 Pseudomonas sp. GLN_2
AGCCCGCGAAGAGGCCGGTACAGATTTACATCGAGCCCAGGTTCAACGCCTGGGCGCAGGCCTGCAGCGACCGGCGCTCGCTTTGCGCATACAGCGCCAGCTCATCCTGTACCTGCAACCCCAGCGCCGCTTCGAACGCTTCGCGGTTGGCGTTGCTGCCGTATTCGGCCTGCGCATCGTCACCCAGGTTGGACTGGAAGATCCCCGCCGCACTCACCGGCAGGAAGTCCTCGTACACCAACGCCTCGAAGTGCACGTGGCCCGCGTCGATCAAGCCTTGCAGGGTGGTCGGGCGGCCTTCCTGGTCGCGTGCGGCCAGGCCTTTCTCGGTGGCGAAGTAGCGGAAGTACGCCAAGCCCTGTTCACGCATCTGCGCCAGGTCATCCGGGAATTCGGCAAAGTTTTCCTGCAGCAGCGCCATGTAACGCTCGGCATTGGCTTCGGCCGGAGCGCCACCCAGCGCAGCGCGGGTAGCGTCGAGCAACTTGTCGTAAAGCTGGCGACCTTTCGGCGTCAGCGCCGCGCCGCGTTGCTCGATTTCGCCAAAGCGTGCGGTGTGGCTGCCTTCGCGGCCTTGCTGGTCGCGGAAGGCGACCGTTTCCTGCAGGGCCTTGAAGCTGGTCTGGCGCAGCAGGATCGGGTGGCGGCGGGTGGGCGGGCCTTCAACCACGGCCTTCGGCGGGATGCCCTTGGCAGGCATGCCGAGCTGGATTGCATCGATATCCAGGGTACGCGGGGTCAGGTGGTTGATGTGCGGGCCCTTGAAGGCCACCACATCGGCGATCAGGCGGTGCTGGTCGTGCAGCTGCTGGTATTGCTCGGCCGTGACGGTAGCGTCCTGGTGCCAGCGGAAGGTGTGCAGCGCTTCCTGCACGAACGTCTCTGCATCCGCGGCGTCAAGGCCACCCTCGCGCTCACACTGGGCGATCAGTTCGAGGGCGCGGGAGGTGAAGATCTGGCGCTTGGCCAGGATGCTCTGTGCCAGCTCGCGCAACTGCGGGTTGTCGATCAATTCCAGGCGCAGCAGCGAGGTGAACACACGGAACGGGCTGACATGCAGCGATTGCTCGTGCACCGCGCGGAAGGCAGTGGAATGCACCGGTACGCCAGCGGAGCTGAGGTCATAGTAGCCGACCGGCTGCATGCCCATGACGGCGAACAGGCGGGCGATGGTGGCCAGTTCTTCGGCGGTGCCGACGCGGATGGCGCCGTGACGTTCCTGGTCCAGGCGCTCGATTTCGCCGGTCCAGCGCAGGGCCTCGGCCACTTCGGGTTGCTGGGCCATCACCTGCTGGTTGATTTCGCTCACCAGCTCCAGCAGCGTGCCGTACAGCGGCACTTCCTGTTTGTACATGAGCGACATGGCGGCAGAGAACTGCGCGCGGATGCTGTCTGGGCTGACGAAATCGTTGGCGGGCATCGCTAGCTTCCTGGTTGGGTTCGGACGCTTACATGAAAGCTGGGAATGCACTTTGCTCACAAGCGAAAAAAAGTGAGTGTGTCATTCCTTTTTTGATCGACCTCGACGGCCGTTTCACGGCTAAAGCCGCTCCTACAGGGACCGTGCAAGGTTGGGGTCTTGCGCAGCGCCCCGTAGGAGCGGCTTTAGCCGCGAAGAGGCCCTCAAGCCTGGAGCTGTTCGTGGATCCACTCCACCAGCGCCCGCACCTTGGGCACCTCCGCCGCATGTTCGGCGTACGCCAGATAGTGCGCCCCGGCACTGCGCATCGCATGGTTCCACGGCACCACCAGGCTACCGTCGGCCAGTTCCTTCGCCGCCAGGTAGCGCGGCACCAGCGCTACCCCGCACCCGGCCTGTGCTGCGCTCAACGCCATATAGAACGTATCGAAGCGCGGCCCGTGGTAGGCGCTGACGCTCTGCAGGTCCTGCTCCAGGAACCACTCATGCCAGGCCTCCGGGCGCGAGGTGCTTTGCAGCAGCACCAGCTCGGCCAGCTCCTCGGCGCCGGCCAGCTTGCGCCCGGCCAGCAGCTCTGGCGCACACACCGGCACCACCTCTTCACGGAACAACTCCACGCAAGTGGCCCCCGGCCAGGTGCCCTGGCCATAGAAGAACACCACGTCAGCCGAGCCTTGCAGCAGGGCGAACGGCTCCATTTCATTGCGAATGTCCAGGTGGATATTGCCGTGCCGTTTGCCAAACCCCTTCAGGTGCGGGATCAACCAGCGCACGCCAAAACTCGGTTGAGTGGCTACCTTCAATATCTCGGTCTGCTCGCCGTAGGTGAGTACGTAGCGGCTGGACATGTCCACCTGGGTGAGGATTTTGTTGACCTCGGCCAGGTACAGGCTGCCGGCCGGGGTCAGCTGCAAGCGCCGGCGGATGCGCAGGAACAGGTGGTGGCGCAGCATGTCTTCCAGCTGCGCCACCTGCTTGCTGACCGCGCTCTGGGTCAGGTGCAGTTCTTCGGCGGCACGGGTAAAACTCAGATGGCGGGCTGCAGCTTCAAAGCACTGCAGGGCGGTCATGGAGGGTACCAGGCGTTTTGACATAGCGGTCTCTGCGGCTCAAATCATTACCTGACGGAATGATATGCGGAATAAAGGTCGTTTGTTGTACCTATGTGATCGGATTAATACTGATCCACATCATTTTTCCACCCCATCACCGATGTAGGAGATGCACAAATGGTTGCTGGATTGCTCGAGCGCCTTGGCGTTGCCGCCGAGGCTTACACCCAGGGCGACTACCCTGTTCACACGCCGATCGACGGCAGCCAGATCGCCTCGGTGAAACTGCTCGGCAAGGCCGAGACCATCGCCCGCATCGATCAGGCCCAGAGCGCCTTCGAAGCCTGGCGCAGTGTGCCGGCTCCGCGCCGTGGCGAACTGGTGCGCCTGTTCGGCGAAGTGCTGCGTGAGCACAAGGCCGACCTCGGCGAGCTGGTCTCGATCGAAGCCGGCAAGATCACCCAGGAAGGCCTGGGCGAAGTGCAGGAAATGATCGACATCTGCGACTTCGCCGTTGGCCTGTCGCGCCAGCTGTACGGCCTGACCATCGCTTCCGAGCGCCCGGGCCACCACATGCGTGAAACCTGGCACCCGCTGGGTGTGGTCGGCGTGATCAGCGCCTTCAACTTCCCGGTTGCCGTGTGGGCCTGGAACACCGCCCTGGCCCTGGTGGCCGGCAACTCGGTGGTATGGAAACCGTCCGAGAAGACTCCGCTGACCGCCCTGGCCTGCCAGGCGTTGTTCGAAAAAGCCCTGAAAGCCTTCGGCGATGCTCCGGCTGGCTTGGCACAACTGGTGATCGGCGGCCGTGAAGCTGGCGAAGCCATGGTCGACGACCCGCGCGTACCGCTGGTCAGCGCCACCGGCAGCACCCGCATGGGTCGCGAAGTCGGCCCACGCGTTGCTGCCCGCTTCGGCCGCAGCATCCTGGAACTGGGCGGCAACAACGCCATGATCCTGGCCCCGAGCGCCGACCTGGACCTGGCCGTGCGCGGCATCCTGTTCTCGGCTGTCGGCACTGCCGGCCAGCGTTGCACCACCCTGCGGCGCCTGATCGTGCACCGCTCGATCAAGGACGAAGTGGTTGCCCGCGTCAAAGCCGCCTACGGCAAAGTGCGCATCGGCGACCCACGTAAAGACAACCTGGTCGGCCCGCTGATCGACAAGCAGTCGTTCGACGCCATGCAGGGTGCACTGGCCAAGGCCCGTGACGAAGGTGGCCAGGTATTTGGTGGCGAGCGTCAGCTGGCCGACCAGTACCCGAACGCCTACTACGTTTCGCCAGCCATTGCTGAAATGCCGGCGCAAAGTGACGTGGTGCGCCACGAAACCTTCGCACCGATCCTGTACGTGCTGGCCTACGACGACTTCGAGGAGGCCCTGCGCCTGAACAACGAAGTGCCACAAGGCCTGTCGTCGTGCATTTTCACCACCGACATCCGTGAAGCCGAGCGCTTCCAGAGCGCCTCGGGCAGCGACTGCGGCATCGCCAACGTCAATATCGGCACCAGCGGCGCCGAGATTGGCGGTGCGTTTGGTGGCGAGAAGGAAACCGGCGGTGGCCGTGAGTCGGGCTCGGATGCCTGGAAAGGCTACATGCGTCGCCAGACCAATACCGTGAACTACTCGCGCGAGCTGCCGCTGGCGCAGGGTATCGTGTTCGACTGATGGATTGATGCTGCATGGCCGGGGGCCTGGCCCCCGGTTCGCGGGTAGACCCGCTCCTACAGGGTTCGTCCAAGCGACACCGACCCCTGTAGGAGCGGGTTTACCCGCGAAAGGGCCGCCCTGCGGCCCCAACAAGAACAAATTGCTGGAGCCGGCCATGTCCGAACTGCGTCAACAATGCTTGTGGGAACACGTCAGCAAACCGACCGTCGCCGCCCAGGCCCTGGCCGGTGAGCACAAGGCCGATGTCTGTGTGATCGGCGGCGGCATTACCGGCCTGTCGGCGGCCATCCATCTGCTCGAACAGGGCAAGTCGGTGATCGTGCTGGAGGCCTGGAAGATCGGCCACGGTGGCTCCGGGCGCAACGTCGGCCTGGTCAACGCCGGTACCTGGATCCGCCCCGACGACGTCGAGGCCACCCTTGGCCAGAAGCAGGGTAGCCGCCTGAACAAGGTGCTTGGTGAAGCCCCGGCTGAAGTGTTCGCCATGATCGAACGCCTCGGCATCGACTGCCAGGCCCAGCACAAAGGCACGCTGCACATGGCGCACAACGCCACCGGTATCGCCGACCTCGAAGCGCGTCACGAACAATGGCGCCGCCGAGGTGCCGACGTCGAGCTGCTGACCGGTGCCCAGTGCCAGGAATACTGCGGTACCGACAAGATTTCCGCTGCGCTGCTTGATCGCCGTGCTGGCACCATCAACCCCATGGGCTACACCCAGGGCCTGGCGGCTGCCGTAACGCGCCTGGGCGGCAAGATTTTCCAGCAGTCTTCGGTCGAAGGCCTGGAGCGTGAAGGGGATGGCTGGCGGGTGAAGACTGCGCGTGGCGCTGTGCGCGCCGAAAAGGTGGTGATTTCCACCGGCGCCTACACCGAAGGTGACTGGAGCAACCTGCAGAAGCAGTTCTTCCGCGGTTATTACTATCAGGTAGCCTCCAAACCGCTGCAGGGCACCGCAGCCGACAAGGTGCTGCCACATGGCCAAGGTTCGTGGGACACCCGCACCGTGCTCAGCAGCATCCGCCGCGACGATCAGGGCCGCCTGCTGCTCGGCAGCCTGGGCCGGGTCGACAACAAGCCAGCCTGGTTCGTGCGCAGCTGGGCCGACCGCATCCAGGGCCATTACTACCCGGAGCTGGGCAAGGTCGAGTGGGAAATGCACTGGACTGGATGCATCGACTTCACCCCTGACCACCTGATGCGCCTGTTCGAGCCGGCGCCTGGGTTGGTGGCGGTGACCGGGTACAACGGGCGCGGTAATACCACCGGCACCGTGATTGGCCGGGCGTTTGCCGAGTTCCTGCTCAAGGGCGAGGCGGACAGCCTGCCGATTCCGTTTTCGCCGATGAGCGGTGTGAGCGCGCCTTCGCTGCGGACGGCGTTCTACGAGTCTGGCTTCTCGCTGTACCACGCGGGGCAGTGCCTGAGGGTTGTGTTGTAAGTACTGGCCTCTTCGCGGGTAAACCCGCTCCTACAGGTTCACCACAGCCCTTTCAGGCGGTGGACAACTTGTAGGCGCGGGTGTACCCGCGAAGAGGCCAGCACAGGCTTACTTGTGCAGCCAGCTGAGGAAGCCACCTTTCTTGATCAGGGTCGGCTTCTGCAACAACAACGACTCCCGGCTCTGCCGCCGGAACCGCTGCAACTTGCTCAACGCCGCCTGCACTTCGCCACGCTGCTGCAAACAGCTCTTCACCTGTTCCTTGTCGATCCGGTACAGCACGCAACTGGTTAGCGTGCGGAATTCGGCCAGCGAGTCTTCGTCGTCGATGATCCCCTCGATCCCCAGCACCTCTCCCGGCCCCATGCGCCCGGCCTCCAGCCGCTTGTCTCCGTCGCGCACCGAGGCCGATACCACACCGCTGCCAATCACCAGCAGATGATCGGAATGCTCGCCCACCCCCAGGATCACCTGGTCCGCCAGGTACTCGACTGCAGTCATGCGCTGGCTCAACGCATCGCGCTCTTCATCACTTAGCGAGCGGAACACTCGAACCTCATCCAGCACCTCGCGCTGGCGGCTGCGCGGCGGCACAGCCAGGTCGACGTTCCACATCACCCCGCTGGCCTCCAGATGCCGGTGCGCCAGGTCGAACAACTGGTTACGTGCATCGCCCTTGGTGCCCGCATCGGCCACGAAGCCGCTGGCCTCGTACTCCACCGACTCCAGAGTCGAGGCCTTTACCGTCACCTTCGGCTTCGGGGTCGCAAGGATGGCACTGACGCCCTGCAAGGCTTTTTCCAGCGCATCGAACACACGCTTGGGCCGCATCTTGGCCGGGACCACCACGCTGATCGATACCCCGTGCACATCGGCCGGGCGACTGTGGTTGAGCAGCCGCGCCTTGGCCGCCACCGAGTTGGGGATCACCGCCAGGCTGCCGGTACCGGTCAGCAGGCGCGTGGCGCGCCAGTCGATGTCCAGGACCTTGCCTTCGGTACCGTCGATGGAGATTGAGTCGCCAATCTGATAGGGCCGCGTGGTGTTCAGCACGATGCCGCTGAAGACGTCAGCCAGTGTGCTCTGCAGCGCCAGGCCGATGACGATGGCCATTACCCCGGAGGTGGCCAGCAGGCCCTTCACCGGCAGTTGCAGCACGTAGCCTGCGGCCGCGACCACGGCGGCGAGGAAGATCAACGCCCCCAGCACATCCTGCAGCAAGCGCCCGCCATGGCTGCCACGGGCCACCAGCAACAGGCCGAACACCACGGTCACCGTGCGCGCACCGAACAGCCACCAGCCGATGGCCAATACCGTGGCCATCAGGTTGCGCGAAAGATCGTCGGGCCACGGCGGTGGTTGCAGCGGGCTCATGCCGGCGGCCATCAGCACCGCGCTGAACAGCAGGAAGATCACCAGACGCGCGCTGATGCGCCAGGCATGACGCTGAATGGGGATCAGTTGCCAAAGCACGAGGTCGAGCAGGATCAGGGCGCAACCGAGCAACAACGGGGACGACTGGATGAACGCCAGCATGGTGGTCTCGGGGGTGAGGGGAGGGCTGTGGGTAGTAATAGAGCAGGTTTGCCGGGCAGGCAATGCAAGCCTGTGCTGGCCCCTTCGCGGGCTTGCCCGCTCCCACAGGTAAAGCGCTGGTTTTGAACCTTGTGCGATCCCTGTGGGAGCGGGCGAGCCCGCGAAGAGGCAGCAAAACCAACGCCAATCTATCGTTCCTAAAACAGAACGCTAAAGCCAAAAACCGCTATCTACCGCTCCAAAGGTGATGGTTTTAATCTTCTCCCATCAACGCGAAACACCCAACTTACTGAACATCAAAACCCTTAGGAGCTACCCCCATGACCCACTTCAAATACAACCGCCTGAACAAAGACGACGCCGCCGTACTGCTGGTCGATCACCAGGCTGGCCTGCTGTCCCTGGTCCGCGACATCGAGCCGGACGCGTTCAAGAACAACGTGCTGGCCCTGGCCGACCTGGCCAAGTTCTTCAATCTGCCGACCATCCTCACCACCAGCTTCGAGCAAGGCCCCAACGGCCCACTGGTGCCAGAACTGAAAGCCCTGTTCCCGGACGCCCCGTACATTGCCCGCCCTGGCCAGATCAACGCCTGGGACAACGAAGACTTCGTCAAGGCCGTGAAGGCCACTGGCAAGAAGCAACTGATCATCGCCGGCGTTGTGACTGAAGTGTGCGTAGCTTTCCCGGCCCTGTCGGCCCTGGAAGAAGAGTTCGACGTGTTCGTGGTCACTGATGCCTCCGGTACCTTCAACGCCATGACCCGCGACGCCGCCCACGACCGCATGAGCCAGGCGGGTGCGCAATTGATGACCTGGTTCGGCGTGGCCTGCGAGCTGCACCGCGACTGGCGCAACGACATCGAAGGCCTGGCCGCACTGTGCTCCAACCACATCCCGGATTACCGCAACCTGATGACCAGCTACAACGCCTTCAACGCCAACAAGTAAGCGCAAACGCCGCGGGCACCGCCAATCGGTGCCCGCCCAGGGCAGCACACCTATCCAATCCAGCGCCCGTCCGCCGTTGCACAGTGGATGCGGGCAAGCTCATCCCAAGGAACGCCGATGAACACCGCACTCCATGACAACCGCGAAGTGGTGACCGTATGCCTGCAACACAAGGTGCTTGATAGCTCGCCGGGCACCCCCGCAGCGCAACCGCCGCGCTGGAAACAGGCGCTGCTGACCTACCTGGTGATCTGCCCGATGACCATGGTCATCCCGCAACTGCTGGCGCCGCTGTTTGCACGCTTCCCGCAACTGGGCGGCGTGATCACCGGCAACCTGATCGTCAACCTGTTCGTCATCCTGCCCGTGGTGTTCTACATCATGCCTTGGGTAACCCGTCGCTGCGCCAACTGGCTGCGCGGCTGAGCCGACGCCTTCATCTCGACACTTTCAAGGAGATACCGCTATGAGCACGTTCGTTACCCGCGATGGCACTTCGATCTATTTCAAGGACTGGGGCAGCGGCAAGCCCGTGCTGTTCAGCCACGGCTGGCCGCTGGATGCCGACATGTGGGATTCGCAGATGGAGTTCCTGGCCAGCCGCGGTTACCGCGCCATCGCCTTCGACCGCCGGGGTTTCGGCCGCTCGAGCCAGCCGTGGAACGGTTACGACTACGACACCTTCGCCGATGACATTGCCCAGCTGATCGAGCACCTCGACCTGCGCGACGTCACCTTGGTGGGCTTCTCGATGGGGGGCGGTGATGTCAGCCGCTACATCGCCCGCCACGGCAGCGAGCGGGTGGCCGGGCTGGTGTTGCTGGGCGCGGTGACGCCAGTGTTCGGCAAGCGTGAGGACAACCCTGACGGTGTCGACCTGTCGGTGTTCGAGGGCATCCAGGCCGGCCTGCGTGCCGACCGCGCGCAGTTCATCGCCGATTTCGCCACGCCGTTCTACGGCCTGAACCATGGGCAGCAGGTGTCCCAGGGTGTGCAGACGCAGACCCTGAACATTGCGCTGATGGCGTCAATCAAAGGCACCCTGGACTGTGTGACGGCCTTCTCGGAGACCGATTTCCGTCCCGACATGGCCAAGGTCGATGTGCCGACGTTGGTGATCCATGGCGATGACGACCAGATCGTGCCGTTCGAGACCACTGGCAAGCAGGCGGCGGAGCTGATTCGCGGCGCCGAGCTGAAGGTGTATGCCGGGGCGCCGCACGGTTTTGCAGTGACCCATGCGCAGCAGTTGAATGAGGACCTGCTGGCGTTCCTTCAGCGGTAATTGTGGGAAACATTCGCGGGTAAAGCCGCGCCTACAGACGTTGTAGGAGCGGGTTTACCCGCGAAGAGGGCGGCCCAGGCAGCAAAAAGCTTGACCAGGACTAACCTTCTTCAACCCACCGCACATCCATTCAAGCCCAGGCCTTGCATCAACCGGCATGCTTCGCAGTCCCCTGCCGGCCCCTAGTCGGAGAAGCCTATGTCCCAGGATCGCAACGACAAGACCCGTCGCCAGTTCCTCGCCACCAGCACTGTGCTCGGTGCCGCTGGCGCGCTCTGGTCCGCATTGCCCTTCACCGGCCAAGCCGGTTCCGCTCACGCATCCAGCCAAGGAGGTTCCATGACCGCCGACCTGATTCTGTTCAACGGCAAACTGCACACCGTTGACCGCGAAAAGCCCACCGCGACCGCCGTCGCCATCAAGGACGGCCGCTTCATCGCCGTGGGCAGCGACGCCGAGGCCATGGCCCACAAGGGCGCCGCCACGCAAATCATCGACCTCAAGCAGCGCACGGTGATCCCGGGCCTCAATGACTCGCACCTGCACCTGATCCGCGGTGGCCTGAACTACAACCTCGAGCTGCGCTGGGAAGGGGTACCGTCGGTGGCCGATGCCCTGCGCATGCTCAAGGACCAGGCTGCGCGCACGCCAACCCCGCAGTGGGTGCGGGTAGTCGGTGGCTGGAACGAATTCCAGTTCGCCGAAAAACGCATGCCCACCCTGGAAGAAATTAACCAGGCTGCGCCCGATACCCCGGTATTCCTGTTGCACCTGTATGACCGCGCGCTGCTCAACCGCGCTGCGCTCAAGGCCGTCGGCTACGACAAGAGCACCCCGAACCCGCCAGGTGGCGAAATCCAGCGTGACAAGTTCGGCAACCCGACCGGCATGCTGATCGCCCGCCCCAACGCAATGATCCTCTACGCCACCCTGGCCAAGGGGCCGAAGCTGCCGCTGGAGTACCAGGTCAACTCCACCCGCCAGTTCATGCGCGAACTCAACCGCCTGGGCCTGACCAGCGCCATTGATGCTGGCGGTGGCTACCAGAATTTCCCCGATGACTACTCGGTGATCCAGGAGCTGGCCGACAACAACCAGCTGACCGTGCGCATCGCCTACAACCTGTTCACCCAGAAGCCCAAGGAAGAACTGGACGACTTCAAGAAGTGGACCTCTAGCGTCAAGCTGCACAGCGGTACCGACTTCTTGCGCCACAATGGCGCGGGCGAAATGCTGGTGTTCTCTGCCGCCGACTTCGAGGACTTCCTCGAGCCGCGCCCGGACCTGCCGCAGACCATGGAAGAAGAACTGGAGCCGGTGGTGCGCCACCTGGTCGAGCAGCGCTGGCCATTCCGCCTGCACGCCACCTACAACGAATCGATCACGCGCATGCTCGACGTGTTCGAGAAGGTCAACCGCGACATTCCATTCAACGGCCTGCCCTGGTTCTTCGACCACGCCGAAACCATCACCCCGCAGAACATCGAGCGCGTGCGTGCGCTGGGCGGTGGTATTGCCATCCAGGACCGCATGGCCTTCCAGGGTGAGTACTTCGTCGACCGCTACGGCGCCAAGGCCGCCGAGCAGACCCCGCCGATCAAACGCATGCTCGAGATGGGCGTGCCGGTGGGCGCGGGTACCGATGCCACTCGGGTGTCTAGCTACAACCCATGGACCTCACTGTACTGGCTGGTCAGTGGCAAGACGGTCGGTGGCATGGAGCTGTACCCGGAAGGCCTGAGCCGTGACACCGCGCTGCAACTGTTCACCCAGGGCAGCGCCTGGTTCTCCAGCGAGCAAGGCAAGAAGGGCCAGATCAAGGTGGGCCAGCTGGCTGACCTGGCAGCATTGTCGCTGGACTTCTTCAGTGTCGATGAAGAGGCGATCAAGGGCATCGAGTCGGTGCTGACCATCGTTGATGGCAAGGTGGTGTACGGTGCTGGCGAGTTCGACAAGCTTGGCCCGCCGCAGGTGCCGGTGCTGCCAGAGTGGTCGCCGGTGACCAAGGTGCCTGGGCACTGGCGTGTCGGTACGCCATCGTTGGCAGCCGCGGTGCACCAGTGCTCGGGGCCGTGCGGGGTGCATGCACACAGCCATGACAAGGCGCGTAAATCGAGTGTTCCGGTCAATGACTTCCAGGGCTTCTGGGGGGCGCTGGGCTGTTCGTGCTTCGCTTTCTAAGGTGAGCTGATGTGAAAAACGGGGGCCAATAACTGGCCCCTTTTTTGTGTCTTCAGTGC
>NZ_JBICMC010000016.1:0-99068 GCF_043106005.1 Pseudomonas sp. GLN_2
AGCGGCCCCCGACAATCTGCGCATCAAAGCCGAAATCCCGGGGCCGCTTTGCGGCCCAATCGCGACACAAGGCCGCTCCCCCAGGGCGCGTGTAGCCCGCTGAAGGTCAGTGGCGCTGGTAATCAAGGCGCCGCCGATCCTTTGTGGGCATGCCCGCGAAGGAAGAAACGCGGTGGATGGCACCGGCGCTGCCGGTGTTCGCGGGTAAACCCGCTCCTACAACCGGGTATCCCACCGCTGCGCCCTACACCTTCACCGGCCGACCCGCTACAATCTCGCCCCTTCCCCGTAGCCTCCAAGGATCGCCGATGTCCGGCCTTGAACTCATTGCCGCCCTCCTCGGCGTAACCGCTGTCTGGCTCACGGTCAAGCAGAACGCCTGGTGCTGGCCAATCGGCCTGGTCATGGTGCTGATTTATGGCTGGCTGTTCTACGAGGTAAAGCTGTACTCGGGCATGTTGCTGCAAGTGGCCTACGCCATCCTGCAACTGTACGGCTGGTGGCAATGGAAGCGCCCCGGCCACGCTGAAGACGCCCGTCAGGTCTCCCGCCTGCAACGCCCGGCACTGTTCACCGGCCTGGCCACCGGGGTGCTGCTGAGCGTCGCCCTGGGCGCGGCCATGGCCAACTGGACCGATGCCGCCCTGCCCTGGCTGGATGCCACCCTGACCGGATTCAGCCTGGTGGCGCAACTGTGGATGGCGCAGAAACGCCTGCAGTGCTGGCCCCTGTGGGTCGTGGTCGACATCATCTATGTGGGCCAATACCTGCATCAGCAGTTGTATTTCACCGCCGCCTTCTTCGCCGTGCTCACCCTGATTGCTGTACGCGGCTGGCTGGAATGGCGCCGCGACCCGGCGTTGGTACAGCCATGAGTGCGCCACAAGCAATGAAAGTGCTGGTACTGTGCGGCCCAGAATCCAGTGGCAAAAGCTGGCTTAGCGGGGTGATCCAGGCACATTTTGGTGGCGTGGTGGTGGGCGAGTACGTGCGCCATTTCATCGACCAGCAATGCCGTGACACCTGCTACGCCGATATTCCCGCCATCGCCCGCGGGCAACTGGCATGGGAGGACCGTGCGCGCGAGCTGGCGCCCCCACTGCTAATTCTGGACACCCACCTGCTGAGCAACATGCTCTGGAGCCAGGCACTGTTCGACGACTGCCCAACCTGGCTGGAAGAGGCACTGCTGGCACGGCGTTACGACCTGCACCTGTTGCTCAGCCCGCAAGGGGTGGACTGGATTGCCGATGGTCAGCGTTGCCAACCCGATCTCAGCGATCGTCAGCGCTTTTTCGACGACAGCCAGGCGTGGCTGAGGCGGCACAACCAGCCGCACCAAATACTTGATGGCAATTGGCCGCAACGCCAATTGCTGGCCTTGCAATCGGTTGCTATGCTGCTTGGTAGCGATGCGCCATCATGCCCAACCGAGTGTTAAACCACTGACACACTCCGGTGGGGCAAAGCCCCCGAAATTGCGGGGCTTCCCCCTGTCCTGGGGGCAGTGTCAAGCCCGTGAAACACACTTGCAAAAACCCTTCCAATCAAGGCCACAGCTGACTTTGCCGGCAACGCGCAGGGCAAGCTGTTTCAAGCCTGAGACAACATGCGCCGCATTTTGTCAGCCTCTTGCCCTAACTATCTGATCTGAAACGCATTCTAAAAAGCGGCACACCTTCTGCTCTGTCGTTCGCATCGCTGAACAGGGCCAGCGCTCAAAGAAGGAGTTGCCGTCGTGAGGAAACGTGACAAACGCCTCTATCACCTATTACTGGTGGGTTGTGTACTGGGGTCACTCAGCCTGACGGCTCAGGCGGACAAAGGGATCATCATCATCAAGCGCGATGTGCAGGTGCGCAACGCGACCATCCCCCCTCTGATCCCAGACCCGAGCCCTACCACCGTCAATGCCAGCCCTTCTGCCCACGTGCTCAAGCAAACCAACGAGCTGAGCGATGGCGACTTCGCCGGCATCAGCAGCGGTGCAGGCATCAGCAACCTGGTCACCCAGCAGACCAATAACCTGGGTGGCAACCTCGGCAACCAGAACCAGCTTCCCAACTTGGCGGGAGGACGCGGCACGGGGTCGGGTAACGGTATCTCGAACATGGTCAACTCAAGCGTGCAGCGTGGCCTCGCGCCGCTGCAGATTCTGACCGGCGGGGGCAAGTGAGATGAAGCGCACACTGCTGATGCTGGCCGCCCTTTGCACTGCGCCGGCCTTTGCGCAATCCCTGGTTCCCGTCATCAACAACGCCGATATCGACAGTTCAGGCAGCCGCTATCAGGGCAACCTCTCTGTCAACCAGGCCGCTGGCGACAAACAGCAGCAAGTCAATGCGCGTGCCATCGCCGTCGGCCCCGAAGCCAATGCAAGCACCCAGATCCGGCAACGGCTCAACACGCCCGCCGACCCCGCGATGGACGCCCGCTCAACCATCCAGGGCAACGCTTTCAGCAACGGCAGCGGCGCCTTGGGGGTCAACCAGAGCGCAGGTGCCAACACCCAGCAAGCCAACGCACTGAACATCAGCATTGGCGCACAACCGCAAAGCATCGACGACAGCGTCCTCATGCAGCAGAACGTGGCGCTGATCAACAACTCAGGAGCAACTGACATTCCAGCAGGCTATCGCCAGGTCACCACCAGTGACCAGGCCTTCACCGGTAGCCGAGGGGTGATCCAGTTGAACCAGAGTGCCGGGGTGGGAAACCGAATGGCCAACACCTTGAGCATCCGGGTCGCGGATTGACCCTGCAGTTAAGAACGACACTTAACCTAATAGCGTACGGAGAATCACCATGAAACCCTCGATGGCAATCAAGCCTCTGGTTTTCGCAATTGCTGCGGTCATGGCTGTTGCTGTACAAGCTGGGCAAAATGATCGGCGTAATGACCACCATAACGGCCACCACAACAATGGTCATCACACGCCTCCACCCACCAAGATCCCTGTGTATGCAACGGCCAATGCCTGGGACACCCAAACCAGCACTCGCAACCGCATCTCCAATGAAGGCACCATCAACGAAGCCGAGATGAGTGACTCTGGCACCGGCTCCAGCGGCAACGTTGGCATAAACGTGGCGGCCGGTAACGGCAACCAGCAAGACAACGCCGCTGCCATTGCCAACGCAGGCTCCGACTCGAGCCTGGACAACAGCTTCGTGTTCGGCATGGCCAGTGCCACAGCTGACGTTGTGCAAACCAGCAGAAACAACCGGGTCGACAACTATTCGACCCAGTCTTCGGCTGTGATGAGCGGCTCGGCCAGCGGGGCTGAGGGCAACATTGGCATCAACGTTGCCGGTGGCGACCTCAACCAGCAGAAAAACACCATGGCCATCGCCAACACCGGTGCCCCGCTGGGTAACGCCACTGCCACGGCTTCGGCCAATCAGGACGGCCCAGGCCTGATTGTAAACAACAGCGCCGACCGCACCTATCGGGTGGATACGATTACCATCACCAAATCGGCCAGCGGTTCAAGCTCGAAGGAAGGCAGCTTCAACTCGACCGACGACCGCAGCTCGTCTTCGAGCTTCAGCGTCGCCGGTGCGCAAAGCGCCAGTTCCAGCGGCTCCAGTGGCTGGAACGCCAGCGGCTCGCAATCCAGCAATGCCAGCGGCTCCCACAACTCGAGCGCAAGTGGCTCGTTCGGCTGGGATGCCAGTGGCTCTGCCAGCGGCAGCCACAGCGCGTCGAGCAGCGCCAGCCTGGCAGCTTCGCTGGACGCTGACGTTAGCGCCTCGCGTACCCGTACCACCGACTTTGGTCGTTTCGAGCGTACCGATTCCAGCTCCTTCGATGGCTCGCTGAATGCGTCGCTGGATGTGTCGGTCGACAAGTCGCGCGAAAGTGCATACGACTCGTCGTTCGAGAAAGCATTCGACTCCAACTACGACAAGGCGCATCAGTCGTCGTACGACAAGTCCAAAGAGTCTTCGTACACCAAGTCTCACGACTCTTCGTACGAGAATGCTTCGGCGTCTGAGTTCTCGAAGTCTGGCGAGCAATCAAAACAATCCTCGAACGACGTTTCGAAGAGCTACAGCGAAAGCAGCGCCTACGACTTGAGCAATACTGTGTCCTTCCAAGTGCTGACCCCGACCGGCTGGGCCAACCCAGTTACCAATACTGCAACCCTTAGCGGTTCGGTGAACGGTGGCAGCGGTAACCTGGGCGTGAACGTAGCAGCCGGTGTGGGCAACCAGCAAAGCAACTCGCTGGCCATCTCCAACACTTCGTTCTGACCGCTGTGCTTGAGGCCCCCTTCGGGGGGCCTTTCTTCAACACACCGTAAGGCACCCGATCATGCGTATTTTCGCCTTGGCGTTTTTGCTGTGCCTGGCCAGCGTGAGCGAAGCTGCACAAATGCCGCTGTCCGTCCTGCCGGGCGGCGCTGTGGTGTTCAAACCGATCCAGAGCTTGCGTGAACGCAAGTTCGCCGACCTGGTGCAACAAAAGACCGACTTCAGCTGCGGCGCCGCCGCGCTGGCGACCATCCTGCGCCAGGCGTACTGGCTGGATGTGGACGAACATCAGATCATCGAAGGCATGCTGGCCCACGCCGACCAGGACCTTGTGCGTACGCAAGGCTTCTCGATGCTCGACATGAAGCGCTACGTCGAAAGCCTCGGGATGCGTGCCCGCGGTTACCGGGTGGCGCCTGAAACCCTGCACAGCGTACGCATTCCTGTCGTGGTGCTGATGGATGTGCGCGGCTACAAGCACTTCGTGGTCATGCAGAAAGTCGACAAAGGTTGGGTGTACATCGGTGATCCGGTGCTGGGCCACAGGCGATACAAGGTCGACGATTTCCTCAAGGGCTGGAACGGCATCATCTTCGCGGTGATCGGCCAGGGTTACGACAAGAACAACATCCTGCTCGACCCGCCCCTGCCACTGACCGCCAAGGGCCGGGTGAACAACTTCACCCCCGTGCAGGACGCAGAGCTGCTGGACTTCGGCTTCATCAGAAGCGACTTCTTCTAACGACTGTTCTAATGACAAGGAGCATGAAGCTCCAGGGAGCATTTCATGAAGACTTCATTGTGGTTGGCCATCGCCTGCCTGGCAGCCAGCTTGCCCAGTCACGCAGAGGCGTTGAAACCCATCGAACTGAAGGACCAGGAGCTGGCCAACCTCCGGGGCCGCTATGTGATGCCCGGACGAATCGTGAGCTTCGGCATTGTCATGTCCAGTACCTGGCAAAATACAAAAGGGGATGTGATCGGGGCAACGTCCACGCTGCAGGTTCAGCAATCGACCATCAAACCCCAGTTCTATGTCTCGATGATCGATAGAAAAGGCGCAGGTACGGCGCCGAGCAGCGCGTCTGCTGCCGGGACTGGCGTGGTAACGGGCGGCAACGGCCTGACCACCACCGAAGGTGTGACCCAGGTGGTCCGTGCAGCCGGTGACAACAACGCCGCTTACAACAACGTCGATATCAATGTGACCAAAGCCAACCAGGCCCCCGCCGTACAACAGCAAGGCCAGGTACTGGCCGCCGGCCAGACCCTGGTCGGGGAAAATGGCGCCGGCGCGCTCAGTGTGTCCTCAAGCGGTGTGGGCGTGCAGCTCAACATCAATGCCAGCAACAACCAAGGCAGCAGCGTGCAACGCCTGGCCCAAGGTGGCCTGCTGCAGAACTCGACGCTGCTTGGCAACGGCAACCTGGTCAACAACGTCACCACCCTGAACGTTGTCATGCGCGAGAGCGTGCCGACAGCGGCTTCCCTCAACGGTAGCCTCGACCAGCTCAAAGGTCTTCGCACCTTCGGATACTGATCTACGCTCAGTCTCATCAAAAGTAGTTGGAAGGGACGGCAACTCCATGTACCGATCTTTTACGCTCAGAGCTTTTGTGTGCTTGACTACCTTGGCCCCCGCCACCGCACTTTACGCAGCCGCCGACCCACAAGTCGAAGCGCTGAAACAGGAACTGATTGAACTCAAACGCCGCTATGAGGCACAGCAACAGGCGCTGATGGTGCTGGAGCAACGTGTGCGCCAGGTCGAGGAGGCCCCTGCTGCCGCGCAACCCAAACGCTTGGTCAAGTCTCCGGCCGAAGGGGTGAAAGGTGCGCAGACCGTCGCCTCTGGCGCACCGGGCACTACAGGAAGCTCCTACGGCCAGGCGCTGACAGCCGATTCCGAGCCGGCGCAAAGCGTTTCCAACCTGTATGACGAAGCCAGCGGATTCTTCGGCGGGGGCAAGTTCAGCTTCGAAACCGGCGTCACCTATACCCATTACGATACCCGTGCGCTGACCCTCAATGGCTTTCTGGCACTGGACTCGATCTTCCTCGGCAGCATCAACCTTGACCGGATCAAGGCTGACAACTGGACCCTGGACATGACCGCGCGCTACAACCTGGCGCAGCGCTGGCAGTTCGATATCAACGTCCCCGTGGTTTACCGCGAGTCCACCTACTCGTCTGGCGGTGCGGGGGGAGCCGGGGCAACCACTTCCGATGCCAGCGTGACCCGCGACCCGGAAATCGGCGATATCAACGTCGGGGTGGCCTACAAGTTCCTCGACGAGGACGAAACCTGGCCTGACGCAGTGGCCACCCTGCGGATCAAGGCACCAACCGGCAAAGACCCCTATGGCATCAAACTGCGCGAGGTGGACGGCAACAACAACCTGGCGGTACCGGAAAGCCTGCCGACCGGCAACGGTGTATGGTCGATCACACCGGGCATCTCGCTGGTCAAGACCTTCGACCCGGCCGTGCTGTTCGGCAGCCTGTCCTACACCTACAACATGCAAGACTCGTTCAGCGACATCAGTCCGCAGGTGAACAGCAAGGTGCCGGGTGACGTCAAGCTTGGCGACTCGTGGCAGATCGGCGGTGGCATCGCCTTTGCCCTTAACGAAAAGATGAGTATGTCGTTCTCGGTATCCGACCAGTTCGCCCGCAAGAGCAAGATCAAACCTGATGGCGGCGACTGGCAATCGATCTCCAACAGTGACTACAACGCCGCCAACTTCAATATTGGCCTGACCTTCGCCGCCACCGACAACCTGACCATCGTGCCCAACCTGTCCATTGGTCTGACCGATGACGCACCTGACTTTTCTTTCAGCCTGAAATTCCCTTATTACTTCTGATAGTTGCCATCGGCCGGGCCCGTGCGAACGGGCCCGGCTTTGGTTACAAGCCTTGTAACCGGCCGCCTTCCCTGCCCTGGCCTGATATCATCAATCACAGATGCATGACGATTTAATGGCAAAAGGGAAGTTTTTGTGAAGAACCTGTCCGACCACCCAAGCACCCGGCTTGCCGCTTTGGCGGCCCTGGTGCTGGTGATCCCACTGGGTACGCGCGCCATGCTGGGTTGGTCCAACCCGTTCGGTTACCTGTCCGATCTCGCCCTCGGCAGCCTGTTGATAGTGCTGCTACACCGCAGGCCGTGGTGGCTGGCGCTGCCCGTGCTGCTGGCCTGGGCGGCGCTGTGGGTGGCCTCGGCTGAACTGGTAAGCGCAGTGGGCCGACTGCCCACCAGCGCCGACCTTAACTACCTGACCGACCCGCAATTCATGGAGAATTCGACCGGTGGCGGCCTGGCCCATGCCTGGCTGCCCTGGGCCCTGGGTGGCGGCCTGCTGGCCTGGCTGGCCTGTGCGTGGCGCAGCCGTGCACGGCGTAGCCAGCCACTGCCGCGCAAAGCCTGGGCCATACCCGTACTGCTGTTCGGCGCGCATTGGAGCAGCCAGCAGCTGGTACCTTCCGATGCCGACCAGTGGCGGCAATACAACCTCCCCCACCAGTTGATGTCTGCCGGCATCGGTAATCTGCAACGCCAGGTCGAAGGCTGGATGGGCCGCACGCAAACCTTCACCCCGCTGGCCAGCAGCGGCCTGACTCAATCCGACCTGCATGGGCAAAGGCTGCTTGCCGGCCCTGGAAGCGCCCGCAACTTGCTGGTGATTACCCTGGAAGGCATCCCGGGCGCCTACCTGCAGCCTAACCGCCAGGCGCTGAACAGCCGTTTCAACGACGACTTGATGCCCAAGCTCAGCAAGTGGGCCGAGCGCGGCATGAACACCCCAGACTACGTGCTGCACACTCACCAGACCATCCGTGGCCTGTATGCGATGCTGTGCGGCGATTACGACAAGCTGGCCAACGGCACGCCCAAGGGCGTAGAACTGCTGACCCAGAACCAACGCAACCAGGCCTGCCTGCCGGCGCAATTGCGCCAGGCCGGCTTCACCACCCACTATCTGCAAGGCGCGGGCCTGCGCTTCATGGCCAAGGACCGCATCATGCCGCACATCGGTTTCGATTCGGTGCATGGCCAGGAGTGGTTCGCCAACAAGAACTACCTGGATTTCCCGTGGGGCAAGGATGACCGCGCCTTCTTCGAAGGTGCCCTGGGCTATGTGGGCCAGCTGCAGAAGCAGGACAAGCCATGGATGCTGACGCTGCTCACCGTGGGCACCCACCAGCCCTATTCGGCGCCGGCCGAGTACCTCGAGCGCTTCGACACACCGAAACAGGCAGCCGTCGCCTACCTGGATGACGCAGTCGGGGCATTTCTTGACAATCTTGAGCGCCAGGGCGTCCTCAAGGACACACTGGTGGTGGTGACTTCCGACGAGTCTCACGGCATCGATGGCGTGCGCCTGGCCTCGTCCTGGGGCTTCAACCTTACATTGGCGCCGGAGCAGGCCCAACTGCCAACCATCAAGCGCGGCACTTACGGCCATATCGACCTGGCCACCTCGCTGCTCGACTACTTCGCACTGCCCATTCCTGTAGCGCTTGGCGGTCGCTCGTTGTACCGCGACTACGACAGCGGCCGCGAAATGATCTCCTACACCAACGGCATGCTGCGCTACCACAACGGCCAGGGCCTGTTCACCGAATGTGACTTCCAGCAGCGCTGCCGGCGTTATGCCAGTGAAGGCTTCATCGCCGACCAGGCCCGCTACCTCGGTCCGGCCGACAGCCTGCTGGGCCAACAGATCGGCGCCTTGGCCGTGGTGCTCGATCAATCCTTGCTGCAAACCCCGCTCAACCTGCGCTACCAGTTCGGCGGCCCTTCGCCGATCAAGTTGCGCAAGCGCATTGACGATGACTGGGCCGACAACCTCATTGGCGCCCAGTATCTGGAAATGCCCGGAGGCTCGCATACCCGCGTGCGGGTCAAGGTCCGCTCACTGGACCCCAAACGTGCGGCCTACATCCGGCTCAAGGCCAAGCAGTTGGAACAGGACGTGCCGCTGGGCCTGCCAGAAGAGGTAAAGGTCACCACCGACGCGCCACTGGAGATGGAGTTCAGCTTCGACAACCCGACCGAGCGCAAGGCGTTTTCCTTCCACTTGCTGGGCTATGGCGGCGGCAAGGTAGAAGTCAGCGACTTCAGCGTGATCACCGCCCTGCCTGGCGAGGATGACGGCGCCGATGAACGGGCCGAGGGGCATATCGCTCATTCGGGCTAAGCAGGTACCGCTCATCGCCCGGTCACCGGTGCTTGTCGAATCGACCTGGTCGTACTCGACCAAGGTGTGAATCCCCCAGCGAGGAGACAGCACCATGAGCACCAGCGAAAGCAGGCACCCGGTGGTTTCCCGCAGCCAGTGGCTGGCAGCTCGCCAGCAACTGTGGCTGCACGAAAAGGCGTTTACCCACCACCGCGACGCGCTAGCCGCAGCCCGTCGCGCCCTGCCTTGGGTAAAGGTCGAGCAGGATTACCGCTTCTTCGGCCCGAACGGCGCGTTGAGCCTGGCCGACCTGTTCGCAGGCCGCAGCCAGTTGCTGCTTTACCACTTCATGTTCGCCGAAGGCTGGAGCGAGGGCTGCCCAGGCTGCTCTTTTCTGGCTGACCACTTTGACGGCGCCAACCTGCACCTGGCCCACCACGATGTGTCGCTGGTGGCGGTGTCACGGGCCCCGTATGCCGAATTTCAGGCATTTCGCCAGCGCATGGGCTGGCAGTTCCCGTGGTATTCGTCGCATGGCAGCCCCTTCAACGAGGACTTTGGCGTCAGTGTCGGCAGTGAAGGCCAGCGGCAGTACAACTATGAGCCGTATGTGGGCAATGAAAGCGAGCTGCCCGGCTTGAGTGCGTTTTTCCGCGAAGGCAACGGCAGCGTGTACCACACCTACTCAACCTACGCCCGCGGGCTGGACATTCTGGTCAACACCTACAACTTCCTCGACATTGCGCCACTGGGGCGCAACGAAGGTGGGACCATGGACTGGGTGCGGCACCATGACCGCTATGAAGGGCACCCGGACAAGCCTCACTGTTGTCACAAATGATGCAGGCAACACACACCTGTGGGGCAACTGTCTTGATCAACATTCGAAGGCCTGCGCGGTCGCCCCGTAGGAGCGGGTTCACCCGCGAAAGGGGCGGCCCTGCTGGCCAATCTCGACCTGCCGTTCACTGTTGCAGCCGCTACCGTATTCGCGGGTAAACCCGCTCCTACACACAGATCGGTGGTGGACACACATCGGATGTTGGACACAGCCTCTCGTAGGAGCGGGTTTACCCGCGAAGAGGCCGGCCCTGCTGGCCAATCTCGACCCTCCGTTCACCGTTGCCGCCGCTACCGTATTCGCGGGTAAACCCGCCCCTACACACAGATCGGTGGTGGACACACAACGGTGGTTTGACACAGCCCGCTGTAGGAGCGGGTTCACCCGCGAACACCGGCAGAGCCGGTGCCATCCACCGCGTTGGTTTCTTCGCGGGCATGCCCGCACAGAGACCTCGATCTATCAGGCTCGCACACCCAGCATCCCGCGCTCGACGATAAAGTCGATCACGGCCTGCAACCCCTCGCCCTTCTTCAGGTTGCTGAAGGTCCAGGGCCGCTGCGGCCGCATGCGCTGGGTGTCGCGCTCCATCACTTCCAGTGAAGCCCCTACATAAGGGGCCAGGTCGGTCTTGTTGATCACCAGGAAGTCGGACTTGGTAATGCCTGGGCCGCCCTTGCGCGGGATCTTCTCGCCCTCGGCCACGTCGATCACGTAAATGGTCAAGTCAGCCAGCTCCGGGCTGAACGTGGCGCTGAGGTTGTCACCGCCGCTTTCCACGAAAATGACTTCGAGGTTACCGAACTTGCGCGCCAGCGCTTCGACCGCCGCCAGGTTCATCGAAGCGTCTTCACGAATGGCCGTGTGCGGGCAGCCGCCGGTCTCCACGCCAACGATGCGCTCCGGCTCAAGGGCGCCGGCCTCGGTGAGGATGCGCTGGTCTTCCTTGGTATAGATGTCGTTGGTAACCACGGCAATCTGATAGTGATCGCGCATGGCCTTGCACAGCGCTTCCAGCAGAGCGGTCTTGCCAGAGCCGACCGGGCCGCCGACACCGACGCGCAGGGGTTGTTGATAGCTTTGCATGCAGGCAGTCCTCAGGAACGGAACAAACGGGTGTATTGGGTTTCGTGACGCGATGAAGCGATGGCCAGCAGCGGCAGGCCGCCGCCGAGCTGGTCATCGCCCAGGACCAGCGCCTGGTCCAGTGCAGCGGGCAAGTCGGCGCCAAGGTCGCGCAGCAAGGTCTGGGCAGCCTGTTGGCCGAAGGGCACCAGCTTGACGCCAGCCATGACCGCGCCCTCCAACCAGGCAAAGCCATGGCCCAATGCCAGCTGGCGCAGCGGGATGGCCCAGTGTGCAGCCAGCCAGGCCATACCGCCCAACTGGGTCAGCTCAAGGCTGGCGCGCCAGGCCGGTGCCTGGCCCAGTTGCCAGCCGTCGAGCAACCGCGCCAGCGCTGCGCCGCGCTGCTGTTCTTCCAGGCGCAGCTCGGCGGTTTCGCGGTTGGCCAGCAAGAACCGGCTCCAGTGACCGAACGCTTCGGCGTCCTCAGCCTGGCAGGCGTGGTACAGACGCGCCAGCACCGGCCAGTCGAGGCAGGCCAGGGTGTCGTGAACCTGCTCACGCTGCCAGCCGACAAAACTGTCCACGCCCCGAACCCAGCCGGCCTCGACCGCCCACTCCAGGCCTTGCGAATAGGTAAAACCACCCACCGGCAAGCCGGGGCTGGCCAACTGCAGCAGGCGCAGCAGCGCCAGGTCGCTGTTCATCAACCGGCCAGCACCAGCGCGGCGCCGGCCAACAGGCCACCGCCAAAGGCCTTCTGCAGGCCGCTGTGGCGGCGCAGCAGGCAACCGACTGCAAAGCCCGCCGCCAGCAGCAAGCCGCTGACCACGACAAACCCCGCGCTGAATTGCCAGAACGCGCTCGGCGTGGCTTCTACGCCATGGGCCCAGCCATGGAACAAGGCAAACACCGGCATGGCCATGGCCAGCAGCGACTGGCGGCTCGGCAGCAGCACCGCCCCGGCAGCCACCAGCAGCGACACGGCAATCAGGGTTTCCATGCCCAGCACATCGCCGAACAGGTGACCGCACACGGCACCACCGAACATGGCCGCCAGGGTAGCCAGGGGCAATGTCAGGTTGCGCCGGGTCAACGCGGCGAGCACGCCGGTACCCAGCAGCATCAGCAGGTGATCGAGCCCGGTCAGCGGGTGCAGCAGGCCGTCCTGCAGCGGGTTGCTGTCATGGCCCGGATGGGCGAAGGCTGGCAGTGCCAGCATCAACAGAAACAGGGCGAAAGTCTTTTTCATCGGTTGCTCCAGGGCAGTTCAGGAATGGGCAGGCAGGCGTACGAACGGGTGATCGTGGCCATGGGCATGGCTGTGGCTGTGGCCATGTGGTGCACTTTGGTAAGCGCCCGCTTCAGGCTCGAACGGAGCCTGTTCGGCCTCTACCGTCAGGCCCAGCCCCCGCAGCATGTCGTCCAGCACATGGTCGTGCTGGAAGCGCAACAGCCCGGGTTCGATCTGCAGCGGCACATGGCGGTTACCCAGGTGGTAGGCGGCGCGGGCCAACAGGTGTGGATCGGCACAGCGCACCGTCGACACCGCCTCGGGCGCCGCCAGCACGCGGATCAGCTGGGTGCCCGCGGCATCGGCCAGCAGTTCACCTCCGCGCAGCAGGTGGCCGCGCTCCAGCATCAGCCCGGCTTCGCGGCCATCGTCCAGGGTTACTCGCAGGCGGCTCTTGATACGGCTGTCCACGTCGAGGGTGACAGTGCCACTGACAACCCGCGTGCCGGGTTCGGAGATACGGCGGCTCAAGACAATCATTTGTGCTCCTCAGAACAGGAAATAGCGCTGGGCCAGCGGCAGTTCGCTGGCCGGTTCGCAGACCAGCAGCTCGCCATCGGCACGCACCTGATAGGTCTGCGCATCGACTTCGATCAGCGGCTGCAGGGTGTTGTGGACCATGTCCGGCTTGCGTACCCGCCGGCAACCGTTGACCACGCCAATCAGGCTGCGCAGGTTCAGCGCCTCGGCCAGCCCGCGGTCCATTGCCGCCTGGGGCAGGAATGTCATGCGTGTGGCATGCCGCGCCGCCCCCAGCGCGCCGAACATCGGCCGATAGTGCACAGGCTGGGGGGTGGGTATGGAGCCGTTGATGTCGCCCATGGGCGCGGTGACGATCATCCCGCCCTTGAGCACCAGGGCCGGCTTGACCGCAAAGAACGCTGGCGACCACAGCACCAGGTCGGCCAGCTTGCCGACCTCCACCGAGCCCACTTCGTGACCGATGCCGTGGGTGAGTGCCGGGTTGATGGTGTACTTGGCGATGTAGCGCTTGACCCGGAAGTTGTCGCTGTACGAGGTGTCCGGTGCCAGCGGCCCGCGACGCAGCTTCATCTGATGCGCCACCTGCCAGGTGCGCAGCACCACCTCGCCAACCCGGCCCATGGCCTGGGAGTCGGACGAGGTCATGGCAAAGGCGCCCATGTCGTGCAGGATGTCCTCGGCAGCGATGGTTTCGCGGCGAATGCGCGACTCGGCGAAGGCCACGTCCTCGGCGATGCTCGGGTCCAGGTGGTGGCAGACCATGAGCATGTCCAGGTGCTCGTCCACGGTGTTGATCGTGTACGGCAGAGTCGGGTTGGTCGAGGATGGCAGCACGTTGGCCTGCCCCGCCGCACGGATGATGTCCGGGGCATGGCCGCCACCGGCACCTTCGGTATGGAAGGTGTGGATGGTGCGGTCGCCGATGGCCGCCAACGTGTCTTCGATACAGCCCGACTCGTTGAGGGTGTCGGTGTGAATCGCCACCTGGATATCCATTTCCTCGGCCACGCCCAGGCAACAGTCGATGGCTGCTGGCGTAGAGCCCCAGTCTTCATGCAGTTTGAGCCCGACAGCACCTGCGGCAATCTGCTCGCGCAGCGCGTCCGGCCGCGAGGCATTGCCCTTGCCGAGCAGCCCGATGTTGATCGGCAAGCTGTCGGCGGCCTGCAACATGCGCGCAAGGTACCAGGGGCCGGGCGTGCAGGTGGTGGCATTGGTGCCAGTGGCCGGCCCGGTTCCACCGCCGATGAACGTGGTGACACCGCTGTTCAATGCCTCGTCCACCTGCTGCGGGCAAATGAAGTGGATATGCGAATCGACCCCCCCGGCGGTGACGATCTTGCCCTCGGCCGCGATTACCTCGGTCCCTGGCCCGACCGGCACGCTCACGCCCGGCTGCACATCGGGGTTGCCGGCCTTGCCGATCACCGCAATGCGTCCATGCTTGATGCCGATGTCGGCTTTGACGATGCCCCAGTGGTCGATGATCAGCGCATTGGTCAACACCAGGTCCATGGCCTCGACCGCCAGCATCTGGCCCTGCCCCATGCCATCGCGAATAACCTTGCCGCCGCCGAACTTCACCTCCTCGCCGTAGATCGTGAAGTCTTTCTCGACCTCCACCCACAGCGCAGTGTCGGCCAGGCGCACGCGGTCGCCAACCGTGGGGCCGAACATGTCGGCATAGGCCTGACGGGAAATACGGCTCATGCCCTGCCCTCCAGCGCGCCCATCACCTTGCCCTGAAAACCATAGACCTCACGCTTGCCGGCGTACGCCACCAGTTGCACGGTACGCGCCTGACCCGGCTCGAAGCGCACGGCAGTGCCGGCCGGGATGTCCAGGCGAAAGCCCAGGGTGGGCGCCCGGTCGAACACCAGCGCGTCGTTGACTTCATAGAAGTGGTAGTGCGAGCCGACCTGCACCGGCCGGTCGCCATGGTTGGCCACACTGACGCTGACCGTTTCTCGGCCACTGTTCAACTCGATGTCGCCCGTGGCGACCTGGATTTCACCTGGGATCATGCGACGCTCCTTGGCGGTTTCAGACGATGGGGTCATGCACGGTCACCAACTTGGTGCCATCCGGGAAGGTCGCTTCGACCTGCACGTCGTGAAGCATTTCAGCGATACCGGGCATCACCTGCTCACGGGTCAGCACTTCACGCCCCAGGCTCATCAGCTCGGCGACTGTGCGGCCATCGCGGGCGCCTTCGAGCACCGCGGCACTGATCAGCGCCACGGCCTCCGGGTAGTTGAGCTTCAGGCCACGGGCCAGACGCCGCTCCGCCAGCAGCGCGGCAGTGAACAGCAGCAGTTTGTCTTTCTCTCTCGGGGTAAGCTCCATGGCGCTCTCTCAGGTAGCCCAGATACGCGGCGGGCAGGCTGGCAGGCCGAGGATGGCCGGGCGCAGCACATGCCAAAGGCGTTGCAGGGTGCGTTGCAGGTGTTGGTTGTCATGGTCGAGCACGCGGATCACCAGCAACGACCCGAGCAGGGTCGCACCGGCCGGGTTGCCCAGTTCATCGAGTAGCGGGCAAACCTGCTCCAGCACTGCCTGATCGGCAGGTGCGGCACAAAAGGTGGCGAGTAGCGGATGCCCACCCAGCTTGTCCAGGTGCCCGCCTGCGAGCCGCAGGCGCTCATGCAGGCCAACCTCGTCAGGCAGTTCGATGTGCAAAAGGCTGTCGAGGGCGCCGTGGTCGAAACGCTCGTGCATGACCGGACGGCCCAGGCACAGGGTTTCCCAGGCCAGCAGGCGGGCGCCCGGCTCGAGGGTAAAACGGCTGGCGAGGCTGGCGCGGGCGCCGGAAAAGAAGATGCTGTCCTGCGGCAGCCACTCCAGGGTGCTGCCCGTGGCCATGTGAAAACGTTGGGTCAACCGCGCGGTCGGGCCAATGCTGCGGTAGAACTTGCTGGCGCCGGGCATGGTCAGCAGCGCGTGGCTACCCGGCTCCAGGTGAATGTCCAGTTCCAGGCGGTCGCCGGCGACGATACCGCCCGGCGGGTGCAGGACATAGACATGGCACGGCGCACCTTCAGGATAGAAAGGCCGCTGCACCAAAAGAGGTCCGAAATGCTTCCACGCACCAAGGCGGGTCACGCCGTCACGCTGGACAAAGCGCAACTGCAGGTGAGCACTCCAGCCTGCATCGTCTTGCTGTTGTTCGATCTGCTCCGCGAGCGACATCCTGCGGCCCCTGAAATCCGTGGCCTGCTGGCCGTTTAGAGGGTCCGGCGCGGGCGCCTGCTAGCGCGTACGGCCTGACCACTCGATCAAATTCGCAGGCTGGATATAGCAGGTTGCGGGCCAACTTCGCAGGTGAACGATGATGAAATCTGTGCTGCGCCCGCTCTGGCATCGGGCATGCGGGGGAATGGCGCACAAAGCAGGGGCGTGTGTCGGCCCTGTTTCGGTGCCGGCATACGTGAAAAGGGGGCTGCTTTGAGCCCCACAATTTCAAGCCTCAGTAATCGAAGCGGTCCACGGCACGCCGACGCTCGTTGTCATCACGCCGGTCATAGATGGCCGTGGTCTGGATATTGGCATGGTGCGCCAGCTTCTGCGCAATCGACAGGTCGTGCTCTTCGATCACCCGGGTAATGAATGCCCGGCGAAAATCGTGCGGCATGATCTTCACCCCCACCTGCGCGCCGCGCTGGCGGGCAATGTAGTAGATCGCATGCTTGGTAATGCGCGCCCGGGTAATGTGGTTGCCGCGACGGATGCGGTTGAACAGGAACGGGTCATCTTCCGCCCCGGCAGGCAGGTCCTGGCGGCGCAGTTCAAGCCAGGCCTGCAGCTTCTCGAACGCCCACGGCGGTGCGTACTTGACCAGCTGGTGGTTGCCCTTGCCCACTACCTGCAGGCTGCGCGCCTCGAAGTCGACCTGGTCGAGGTCGATGTCGACCGACTCCGACTTGCGCATGCCGGTGCCGTACAGCAAGGCAATGATCGCCGCATCACGTACCCCCTGTGGCCGCGGGTCGGCGGCGCACACATCCATCAGCTCGCGGATCAGGCTGCGGCGCAGGTTGCGCCCTGGCGGCAGGCGGCTGCCCGTGGCGGGCTTGACCTCGCGAATACGCAACAGCTGCTCGTGGTTGATCAGGCCCTGACGCCAGGCCTCGTTCATCACCCCGCGAATCGCGTTGACGTACAGCGACGAGCTGTTGGGCGCGTAGCCATCGGCACGCAGGGCAGCCACCAGTGCAATCACATGGCCCGGCTCGAGCCGATGCCAAGGCACATCGACAATGTTGCAGTCGACAAAACCTAGCCGGTCGGCGGCGTCCTGAAGAATGTAGCGCATGGTTTGCTGGCTGGATGGGGCCAGACGGGCCATGTACTGCAGCAGCGGATTTTTCGAGAGGTCGGACAAAACGTGAATCCTGTAGCGAAGCGTCAGCCGGCACTGAACCAGGCAAACCCTGAAGCAAGTCAAAACGACATACAAGCCAGTCTGAATGACCGCAGTACGCGCGTGTCATTCGGACCCTGAGAAGTGCCATCACCTTGATATTCAAGGGCTTTGCAAACTGGCACGGATCGTGATCTTACCCCAATTGATGCCTACTGAACGAACCAAGGACTGCCCATGCTCTTGCAACCCACTGCTTCACGCCCACGCCAAGCCGTCTGGAGCCTGGGTTTTCGCCCGTTCTTCCTGGGTGGCAGTTTGTTTGCGCTGATCGCCCTGCTGTTGTGGGCCGGCGTACTGGCTGGGGCACTGGCCCCTGCACCGCCCGGGGGTATGCTCGCTTGGCACCGCCACGAGATGCTTTACGGCTTCGCCGCCGCCATTATCGCGGGTTTTCTGCTGACCGCCGTGCAGAACTGGAGCGGCATCCCAGGCTTGAGCGGGCGGGCGCTGCAGGGTTTGTTCCTGCTTTGGCTGCTGGGGCGGGTAAGCTGGTTTATGCCACTACCGGGTAGCTTGCTGGTACTGGTCGAGGGCAGCTTCCTGCCATTGGTGGCATTGAGCCTGGCACGACCGGTCCTGCAACGGCGCCTGCGCAACAACTACCCGATCGTCGTACTGGTGCTGTTGATTGCCGCCTGCCAGTGGCTGACCTTGGCCGGTTGGTTGCACCAGGACGAACTGTGGCAGCGTCGTGGAATATTTGCCGGGCTGTGGCTGGTGACGGCGATGATGACCGTACTCGGCGGCCGGGTCATACCCTTCTTTACCCGCCGTGGCCTGGGTCACCTTGACGCGGCCCCTGCCCGCCCATGGCTGGACCGAGCCTGCCTGTTGCTCAGCGTCGCAGTACCGCTGGCGTTTGCCACCGGCCTGGCCGATACGCCGCAAGCAAATTTGGCGGTGCTGTTTTTTGCCTTGTTCGCGCTGCACGCGACCCGACTGGTGCTGTGGCATGACCGTGGCCTGTGGCGCGTACCGTTGCTGTGGTCGCTACACCTGGCCTACGCCTGGCTCGCCCTGGCCTGCCTGGGCATGGCGTTGTGGCATAGCGGGGTGGCCCTGAGCCCGAGCCTGGTGACCCACGCGCTGACCGTTGGCGCCATGACCGGGCTGATCCTGGCCATGATGGCGCGGGTCAGCCTGGGCCACACCGGCAGGCCATTGCAGGTGCCAACCAGCATTGCCTGGGCCTTTGCCCTGATGCAACTGGCGACCTTGGCCCGGGTGATTCTGCCGCTGTTCACATCGCTGGGGGTAAGCGTTTCGGCACTGTGCTGGAGCCTGGCGCTGTTGCTGTTCCTGCGCCATTACCTGCCCATCCTGCTCCGGCCCCGGGCAGACGGAATGCCCGGTTGACGTGCTTGGGCCGCCTTGCGGCGGTGTGCCATGAGGGGAACTTGGTGGATGGTTTGATCCCCCCTGATTGCAACTGATCGTCAAAGGCGAAAGACCGCTAGACAATAGCCGCCGCCCACCACCCTGGAAACATCTGCTGCACCCGGGGCTCGGCGAAGCGCTCGTCAATCAGCACCAGTACGCCACGGTCCTGGTCACCCCGAATAACCCGGCCCGCCGCCTGGATCACCTTGCGCACGCCCGGGTAGAGGTACGCGTAATCGAAACCCGCGCCAAATTGCCGCCCCAGGCGCTGTTTGAACTGCTCGTTGACCGGGTTGACCTGAGGCAGCCCCAGGGTAGCGACAAACGCACCAATCAGCCGCGTGCCGGGCAAATCCACCCCTTCGCCGAAAGCGCCGCCCAATACGGCAAAGCCCACACCTCGGCCATCGGCGACAAAGCGATCGAGAAATGCCTGGCGAGCTGCCTCGTCCATGCCCGGCTCCTGTGACCACAGCGGAATCTGCCCATGCTGCTCGGCCAACAGCCCTGCCACCTGTTGCAGGTATTCGAAGCTGCTGAAGAACGCCAGGTAGTTACCCGGCATACGCTCATATTGCCGGGCAATCAGGTCAACGATCGGCGCCAGGGAGGCTTGGCGCTGCTGGTAACGGGTGGACACCTGGCTGGCAATGCGCACCTCCAGCTGTTCGGCACGGAACGGCGCGGCCACGTCCAGCCAGGCGGTATCGGCTGGCATGCCCAGCAGGTCGCTGTAGAAGTGCCGTGGGCTCAACGTGGCGGAAAACAGCGTCACACTGCGCGCCGCCTGCATGCGTGGTGCCAGCAGCCGCGCCGGGGTGACATTGCGCAGGCACAGCGTGGCCAGCCGCCGCTTGCGCGGGCCCTGGCGCTGGCTGATATCGAACAGAAAGTGCTCGTCGAACAGCTCGGCAACCCGACAGAACTGCAAGGCCTGATAGTAGAACTGCAACACCTGGGGGTCCATGTGCGTGGGGGCCTGGTTCATCTGTTCCTGAATCACCCCGACGCACTGCTGCAGGGCGCGCAGCAGGCCTTCGGGCAGCGACTCGCGGGCCTGGTACGGCGCACGCTGCTCTTTATACAGCGCGTTCCACTGCCTGTTCAGGCGGTCCAGCGCACTGACCAGCCCAGGCGGTTTGTTCTGGCGCAACGCCAGCAGCTGGCCCTGGTCAAGGCTGGCGCTGTACATGCCGCGCCCACGCTCGACCAGGTTATGCGCTTCGTCCACCAGTACTGCCACTCGCCACTGGTTGAGCTGGGTCAGGCCGAACAGCAAAGCATGCGCATCGAAGTAGTAGTTGTAGTCGGCGACCAGCACGTCGGCCCAGCGTGCCATCTCCTGGCCCAGGTAGTACGGGCACACCTGGTGCGCCAAGGCCACTTCACGCAGGTTGGCGCGGTCGAGCAACGGCAGTGCTGCCGCAGCCTCGCGCGCAGCCGGCAAACGGTCGTAGAAACCTGCGGCCAATGGGCAGGACTCACCATGACAGGCCTTGTCCGGGTACTCACAGGCTTTGTCGCGGGCGATCAACTCCAATGTGCGCAGGGCAGGTTGCGCCGTGGCATCGGTGATCTGGCGCAGGGCATCCAGGGCGAGTGCCCGCCCTGGTGTCTTGGCGGTGAGAAAAAACAGCTTGTCCAGCTGCTGCGGCACCATGGCCTTGAGCAGCGGGAACAAGGTACCAAGGGTTTTGCCAATGCCGGTGCTGGCCTGGGCCATCAGGCAACGGCCGGTACTCACCGCCTTGTACAAGGTTTCAGCCAACTGCCGCTGGCCCTTTCGGAACTGTGGGTAAGGGAAACTCAGCGCCAGCAGGCCTTGGTCACGTTCGGCCAAGCGTCGTTGCTGCGATCGGGCCCAGCCCAGAAAGCGCTGGCACTGGGTTTCGAAGAAGGCCTGCAACTCGGCAGCCGAACAGTGCTCCGTGAACAGCGTCTGGCCGTCGCTGTCCACGTCGAGGTACACCAGCGCCACCTCGATGGCGGGCAGTTGTCGTGCCTGGCACATCAACCAGCCATAAACCTTGGCCTGTGCCCAGTGCAACTGACGGTGATTGGCCGGTTGACGCGCCAGGTCGCCACGGTGCGTCTTGATCTCTTCCAGACGATTGCTGGCAGGGTCATATCCGTCGGCACGGCCCCGCACCCTGAGGGTTTCGAACTGGCCTTCAAGGGCGATTTCCGACTCGTAGCCAGCAGCCCGCCGCGCCACCACCCGCTGATGCCCTTCGATACCCTCCTGGGCGGTGGGCGATGGCGTGAAGCGCAGGTCCAGGTCACCGACCTTGGCGCTGAACTCACACAAGGCGCGCACCGCTACGCTGTAGCTCAAGGCGTTTCGCTCCAGCGCACGTGGCACACCGCGACCGGCAGGCCGTGCTGCCTGCAGAACTCCAGCCAGCGCAGCTGATTGTCCTGCAGGCGGTCACCGGGCCCCTTGACCTCGACCATGCGATAACGGCCCTGCTCGGGCCAGAACTGAATCAGGTCGGGCATGCCGGTACGGTTGTTGCGAATGTCCTGCAACAGGCGCAGGAAACATTGCTTGAGCGCCGCGGCCGGCAGGCAAGCCAAGGCCTGCTCCAGCAGTTCCTCGCTGAGCATGGACCAGAACACGAACGGCGACTGCAGCCCCTGTTTGGCCACGTAGCAGTCGAGAATCGCCTGGCGATGGCTACCCTCGTCGAGCCTCCCGAGGCAGCGTTCGAACAGTGCACTGCGCCGTTGCTGGAAGTCGCTGTCGTGCAGGTCCTGTGGCGCGGCCTGGAACGGGTTGAAGAATGCGCCGGGCACCGGGGCGAAGATGGCCTCCCAGCACAACAGGCCAAACAGGCTGTTGAACAGCGTGTTTTCCACGTAATGCGCCTGCCCCCCCTCTTGCATCAGGTGCTGACGCACGGCTTCTTCAACGCCCAGTGCAGCGTCCCCGCGGGGCAGTTCGAGCTCGATCAGTTCCAGCGGCGTGCTGCGCTGGCGCCGCTGTGGCGGGCCGCCGAGTTTGCGCGCCAGGCGTGGCAGCATGCGCTGCAGCGCCTGAACCTCCAGCGCGTTGGCAGGTGCCGCAGCCAGTTGCACCGCCAGTGCATGGGCCTGGTGCCACTGTTCGGTGCGCTCCAGCACCCTCACCTGGCGAATGCGCGCCTGGGGATGGTTGCATTGCGCATACACCGTCGTGGCCAGGTCCCATTCACCCAGGCGTTCGCATTGTTGGCCCACGGCGAATTGCAGTCGCGCATGGCGCCGGGCCAGCCAGGGGTTGCTGCTGTGCAGGCCCTGCAGGGTGGCAAGGATCGGCAGCGGGTCGCCGCCCTGCTCCAGGCGCTCGGCGCACTGGTGCAGCGCCATGGCCAGGTCGACATCGTCACGTTGCTGCAAGGCACGCGAATCGGAGCTGAACGGCACCTGCTCGTAACGCAGCAAGCCCAGGTCGGCAAGGACGAAGTCTGACCAGTCCTGGTACAGGTTGCCGAAGAACAGCAGGCGCATGCGGTCGCACAGAGGTTGCAGGCACCACTGGAGGATACGTACCTCGCTGTCAGGGAACCATTCGACCAGTGACCGGGCTGCCAGCGCCAGGGGTTGCAACTGTGCCAACAACTCATGCTTGGCCGCGCGCGGGCGGTTCAGTTGCCGGGCGAAGCAGCGGGCCAGTTCTTCCTTGCGCAGCAACGCGAACAGCTGTTCAAGGTGCAGTTGCTCGGGCTCCCGTACCCAGCCGAGGGCCAGCAACGGCTGCAGCGCCAGCGCAGTGTCGCCGATTTCGGCGTAGTCGAGCCGATCGCTGCGAAACAACTCGCCTTTGCGCATCACCATGCGCACCATCAAGGCCTGGGCTGGCGCTTGCAGTTGACTGAAGGCACGGATGAAGGCCAGTTCCTGGTCATCGAGCAGGTCCTGGTAGCGCTGTTCGACCCACAGCACGACCTGGCGGAAGTTATGCAGGTAGTAGAACGGGTCGTCGACGGAATGGGCGATCACGGGCGGAAGTCAGGTAGCGGCAACAGGCACTGTTTATACATACAGATACCCCTCCATGACAAGCGCCGCGGGTCGCGTCACAATCAACCAAGGGTTCAGGGGCTGCACTGCAGCCCCCGTAGCGTTCACGCCTGTTCAGTTGCGCCAGCCATCCCGCCCGCCTCGACCCTGGCACTGCCAATGGGTGCCTGTAGCAGCAGGAAGTACGCCACCGCCGAGCACAGCGCCACCACCGCGCTGATCATGAACGCTGTGGTGAACGAGCCCGAGTACTGGATGCTGAAGCCCGTCACGATCGGTGCCACCGAGCCTGCGATGTAACCGCCGAAGTTCTGGATCGAGCCAAACGAGGCCACGCGCTGGCTGTCGACAATGGTGTTGACGATCATCCAGGCGGTGGCACTGGCCATATTGATGCTGAACAGCGCCAGGCAAAGCAGCATGATGCACCCCGTCAGGCCGGTGACGAACGACAGTGGCAAGGTGAACAGCGCTGCCAGCACCAGGCCAGTGATGACACTGAACTTGCGGCTGCCCAGCACGCTCATGCCACGCCTTACCAGCCAGTCACAGAAGCGCCCGGCAACGATGGTACCCGCCGCACCGAAGCCATACGCCAGCGACACCACCCAGGCGGTCTTGTACAGGTCCAGGCCATGCTCGCGCTCGAAGTAGCCCGGCAGCCAGGTCAGGTGCAGCCAGAGCATGTAGATCACCCCCATGAAACCCAACACCGCGCCCCAGGTACTGCGGTGCTTGAACAGATCAAGCCAGCCGGCAAAGTACGAAGCCTTCGGCGCGGTTACCGTGGCGGCCGCAGCCTGGCGCTCACTCGGCAGCGGTTTGCCCTCGGCGGCAAGCTCTGCCAGAAAACGGGCCTTGCTCTTGTAGAAGGTCAGCCAGCACAGCGCCAGCACCACGCCGATCACGCCGGTGATGATGAACATGCCGCGCCAGCCAAAGTTGACCATGAACAGCGTCAGCAACGGCGGCGCCAGGCAGGGGCCAAGACAGGTCGACGACCAGACCACACCGGTCGGGGTGCCGCGCTCGTTGGCGTCGAACCACTCCGACAATGCCTTGGCCGCCGATGGGAACATCGGCGCCTCGCCAATCCCCAGCAACACCCGCAGGCCCATGAAACCGGCAAAACTGTTGACCATGCCAAACGCCGCCTGGGCAACCGACCAGCCCAGCAACGAGGCGCCGAGGGCGATCTTGCTGCCCAGGCGGTCGATGATCATGCCCATTGGCAACTGGGCAAAGGCATAGGCAATGGAAAACGCCGACAACAGGATGCCCATCTGCGACGGGCTGATCATCATGTCTTTCTGGATGGAGGTGTTGGCGATCGACAGCGCACTACGGTCCAGGTAGTTGACGATGCCGATCAGCAGCAGGAACACGACGGTAATGCGCTGGTACTTCTTCATTGGGTTCATGTGATGACCTTTATTATTATTGTTGCCGCGCTGTCAGCGCCTTGACGATCCCTCGATGATGCTGCGCCCCTCCCTGACGCAGCGAGCCGTTCAAAGCGGGCGGGCGGTGGCCGCGACCTCCAGCAGGCCACGCCGGCCGAGGTTGTCGATCAACGCGCGCAGGCCGAAGTCCCACTGCGGTGCCAGATCGCTGGTGGTCACGCGGTTGCACAGGGTACCCAGTTGCGGGTTGCTGATGCTCACCACGTCACCCGGTTTGTGGGTAAAGCCGTTACCCGGCTGATCGCGGTCCTGCTTGGGGGCGAACAGGGTACCGAGGAACAGCACCAGGCCGTCAGGGTACTGGTGGTTTTCGTTGAGGGTTTGCTGCACCAGGTCTTGCGGGTCACGGCTGATCTGGCGCATGGAACTGCGCCCGGCGAGGATAAAGCCGTCCTCGCCTTCCACCCGCAGGTCCACCTCGGCAGCACGCACATCGTCCAGGCCGAAGCTTTCGTCAAACAACCGCAGCAGCGGGCCCAGTGCAGTGGAGGCGTTGTTGTCCTTGGCCTTGGACAGCAGCAACGCGCTACGCCCTTCGAAGTCACGCAGGTTGACGTCGTTGCCGAGCATGGCGCCCTTGATGCTGCCATTGCTCGACACGGCCAGCACCACTTCCGGTTCTGGGTTGTTCCAGCTGGACTTGGGGTGGATGCCGATGTCGGCGCCGTGGCCAACCGCGGACAGCGGTTGGGCCTTGGTGAACACTTCGGCATCCGGGCCTATACCCACCTCCAGGTACTGCGACCACAGGCCCTGCTCTACCAGCACCTTGCGCAGCGCTTCGGCCTGAGCCGAGCCGGGCACAATCTGCGACAGGTCGGCGCCAATGCGGCTGGCCAGGGTGTCACGGATGGCGTCGGCCTTGGCCGGGTCGCCCTTGGCTTGTTCTTCTACCACACGCTCCAGCAGGCTGGTGGCGAAGGTCACACCAGCGGCCTTCACCGCTTGCAGGTCGATCGGCGCCAGCAGCCACGGCTGGTGCGGGGTGCGCCGTGTGGGATCGCTGTTGCCCAGCAATGCCGGCAGCGCAATCAAGGGTTCGGCCAGCGGCAAGGCACGCAGGTAGGCCACCGGATCGTCCACTTCCAGCAGCGCCGAGACGGTCGCCACGTGGGTGCTGATGTCGTAGACGGCGCCGGCTTTCACCAGCACCACCGCCGGCCCCTGCTCCGGCAACCAGACGCGCCCTACCCAGCTGCCGCTGTCGAAAACGCTGGCATCATGGTTCAGTGGCAGCGGTTGATTGGCGTTCGTTCGATCAGTCATCTGTGTTCCCTTGCTGTGCATCATTGGAAAAGTCCCGGCAGTTGCAACTGCCCAGCCACGCGCTCAAGGTCGGCTATCAACTGCGGCGAGAGGCTCACGCCCTGCTCCACGGCCTGGCGACGCAGGGCAAGGCCTGCTTGCCCGGGCAGGCGTACCGGGCGTTCGGGGTCGAGCGGGCGGCTTGCCAGAACCAATCCCCCCAGGAAGCTGGTTTCGTCGAGGAACGCCTCCAGGCCGCCGAACATGCGCGGGTCAATCACCAGCGCAGTGGCCGAGGCGCCCCACTGATCCGGTGCATCCTTGCGCCCATGGCCGGCCAGCCCCGAGGTGAGGGCTTCGACCAACAGCGCAAGGGCAAACCCTTTATGGCCAAAGGCCTGGCCGCCGAGCGGCAGGATGCTGCCTTGAGGGCGGGTAAAGAAATCGCCCGGGTCATCGCTGAGCTGCCCGTCATTGCTCACCAGCACCGGGTGCGGCAGACGTCGGCCGGCATCGCGGCATTGGCCAACCAGGCCGAGGGTGACGGTGGACATGCTGACGTCCAGCAGGATCGGCTCACCCTGGGTCGGGATACCGGCAGCAATCGGGTTGGGGGTGTACACCGGGTCGATGCCGCCATGAGCACAGACCAACCCCACCGACGGATCCGACGAGTAGACGATGGCCAGCAACCCTTGGTCGGTGTATGGCTTGAGGTAGGCGGCCAGGCAGCCGATATGGGCAGCGCGGCGTACTACCGCAATACCGATGCCCTGCTTGGTCGCGCCCGCGGCCGCGCAATCCAGTGCCCGGCTGACGCAATAGGGCCCCAACACGTAGTGGCCGTCGAACAGGCCGGAAACACCACTGTCGGCGACCTGCTCCAGCGCCTGCGCGCGGGCCTTGACCTGCCCGCTGAGCACGCCGTCGATGTAGCGGCTGACCAGGTTGAGGCCATGGGTACGGTGGCCGAGCAGTTCGCCTTCGAGCAGCACCCGGGTCACCACCTGGGCGACCTCCACGTCGGCTCCGGCTTTCATGAACAGTTGCTCGACAAACGTGGTAAGCGTTTGCACGTTGTACCGTGTGGTTTGAATCATTGCAGTTGCCTCGCAAATGGGACGGGAGCGGTCGATCAGGTCACGGCGCCGATCTGCCACGGGACGAACTCGTTTTGCCCGTAGCCGTGCTGTTCGCTCTTGCTGCGTTCCCCGGAGGCAATGCGCAGCATTTGCTCGAAGATGAATGCGCCGCGCTCTTCGATGCTGGTGGAGCCATCGGCGATGCCGCCGCAATTGACGTCCATGTCCTCTTGCTGGTGCTCGAACACCCGGTTGTTGGTTGCCAGCTTGATCGATGGCGCCGGGGCACAGCCGTAGGCCGAGCCGCGGCCGGTGGTGAAGGCGATCAGGTTGGCCCCGCCGGCCACCTGACCGGTGGCCGAGACCGGGTCGTAGCCGGGGGTGTCCATGAACACCAGGCCCTGGGCACGCACGGCTTGCGCGTACTGATACACATCGACCAGGTTGCTGGAACCTGCCTTGGCCACTGCGCCCAGGGATTTCTCGAGGATAGTGGTCAGCCCCCCTGCCTTGTTGCCGGCCGAGGGGTTGTTGTTCAATTCGGCGTTCATACGCTGGCAGTAGTCTTCCCACCAGCGAATGCGCGCCACCAGCTTCTCCCCCACCTCACGGCTTACCGCGCGGCGCGTGAGCAAGTGCTCGGCACCATAGATTTCCGGGGTTTCGGAGAGAATGGCGGTACCACCGGCGGCCACCAGGCGGTCAACGGCATTGCCCAGTGCCGGGTTGGCGGTGATCCCCGAATAGCCATCTGAGCCGCCGCACTGCAGGCCAACCACCAGGTGGCGGGCACTGACCGGCTGGCGCCGTACCTGATTGGCCTCGGCCAACAGCGCCTTGACCTGGGCGATACCGGCAGCGATGGTTTTCGAAGTGCCCCCGATCCCTTGGATGGTAAAGGCGCGCAGTTGCGCACTCGCCTGCAGGCCCTGGGTTTCCAGCAGGGTTTCGATCTGGTTGGTTTCGCAGCCCAGGCCGATGATCAGCACGGCAGCGAAGTTGGGGTGGACGGCGTAACCGGCCAGGGTGCGGCGCAGCAGGCCCAGGGCTTCACCGCTCGGGTCAACTGCGCAGCCGGCACCGTGGGTCAGGGCGACCACTCCGTCGACATTCGGGTAGTCGGCCAGCACCTCGGGGTGAATGTCACGGCGGAAATGGTCGGCCACGGCCCGGGCCACGGTTGCCGAACAGTTCACCGAGGTGAGAATGCCGATGTAGTTGCGGGTAGCGACACGACCATCGGCGCGCACGATGCCCTGGAACTGCGCAGCGCTGCCTGGCAGGCTGCGGGTATCGACACCAAACGCGTAGTCGCGGGCAAAATCGCCCATCTGCACGTTGTGCACGTGCACATGGTCGCCAGCGTCGATCGCCTGGGACGCAAACCCGATGATCTGCCCGTAACGGCGCAACGGCTGGCCTTGCGCCACAGGCTCGGTGGCGAGCTTGTGGCCTGAAGGGATGGGCTGGCGCACGGTAATCGCCTCGGCATCCAGGCGCACGCCTGGCAGCAGGGCCTGGCGGGCGATGACGACGTTGTCCATAGGGTTGAGGCGGATGACGGCGGGGTCACCGGATTTGGCAATCAGTTGCATGGGACCTCTCAGGGCGGAGCGGCTGACTTCTTGTTATGGCTGTCGCCACTGTAAGAAGCCTGGTGCCGCATTCCCAATGAGATGATCCGATCGAGCGATAACCTGGAGTTATCGCAAGGGTATTTGGGTACGTGATCTTCAATCGGCTAGGGGTGGAACGCAGCATCTGCCGGAGATTGCCGCCGTCGCTGCGCGCCCTCCAGCAGAATCTCGACAAACGCCCTGGCGGAGGCGCTCAGCGGTTCATCCTTGCGGGTAACCACACCATACTCCAGCGCGGCCACCTGCAAAGGGCTACGCAGCTCCTTGAACTGCCCGCTGGCCAACTGCGCGGCCACCATCGAGCGCGGCAGCATGGCAATCATCGGTGCCGATTGCAGCAACTGCAGGAACATGGGCATGGAGATGGTCTCCACGCAGTCGGCAGGCGTGGCGATTCCGGCCACTCGGAACGCCTGCTCCAGGCGGTTGCGGATCGGCGTACCCACCGGGTACAGCACCCACGGCCAATCGCCTAGCGCCTCAAGCGGCGTGTTATCGAGCTGGTTGAGCGGGTGCTCGCTGTTCACCACCAGGCTGAAGGGTTCGGGCTCCAGCGGCTGGAAGTCGAACAGCTGACCGAAGCGTTCCTCGGTGAAGCGGCCAATCATGATGTCCAGCTTGTTCTGCTCGAGCATGGTCAGCAGGTGATCGCTGGAATGCTCCACCACTTCAATCGACAGTAACGGGCTTCGCGCCTTGATGGCGGCGATGGCCTGCGGCAATACCAACGCGGTCGCGGCAAAGATACCGCCAACGCGGATGAAACCGTGCCCGCCGTTGCGCAGGCGGTTGACCTGGTCGACGAACTGTTGCGACTCGGCCAGGGCGCCCTGGGCGTACCGCACCACGTATTCACCCAGCTCGGTGGGGGGCATGCTGCGAGGCAGGCGCTCGAACAGGGCAAAGCCGAACTGCTCCTCAAGGTCACGCAGCATTTTGCTGAGCGCCGGCTGGCTGAGGTTCATGCGCGTGGCGGTGGCGTGCATGTTGCGCGTGCGCGCCAGGGTGTCGATCAACACCAGGTGCTTGTAGCGGATCCAGTTGCAAAAACTGGAATGGGTCATGTCCGGCGGCATAAACGCTGGGCCTCATGCAGGTGAAAGTTATTGTGCCCGCAGGTAGCGCAGCAAGGTATCAAGGGCAACCGAGTTGGGCCGCGAGCGCAGGGTCAGCACGCCGAGGTTGGCCATCGCCAGTGGCAACTCCACCGGCAGGATGGCGACCATGCCATAGCGGGCATAATGCTGGGCCACGTCATTGGGCACCACCGCAATCATTTCGGACGCTTCGAGCATGGCAGTGGTCGCCAGGATCGAAGCGGTTTCGACGATATCCAGCGACTGCACCATGCCACCGGCCTGCAATGCGCTTTCGACGCGACGGCGCATCGGGCTGCCAATGGGGTGCAAGATCCACGTCAAGCTCACCAGGTCGGCCAGCTGCAGCCCTGTGGCTGTCGCCAAGGAATGACCTGCGCGAGCAATTACGCGCATCTGCTCACCGCCGTCGAACAGCTCGATATTCAGTTCCTGGCTGTCGCTCTGGTCCGGCAGGCGCCCCACCACCATATCGAAATCACCGCGTAGCAAGGCCGGCAGCAAGGTGTCGCTGGTGCCCACTTCCAGCGAGATACGCACCTTGGGCTGGTCACGCTTGTAGGCCAGCACCGCCTTGGTCAGCACGCCCGGTACCGGGCCCATGACGCTGCCCACCCGTACCAGGCCCAACGCCCCGCGCGCCAATTCGGCGATTTGCGCCTGGGCATGATCGAACTCATGCAATGCGTTTTGCGCATAGCGAATCATCACCTCGCCATACAGCGTCGCTTGCATCCCCCGGGGCAGGCGCTCGAACAAACGTACCCCCAGGCGCTCCTCAAGCTGCTGTAGCAACAGGCTGGCGGCCGGTTGCGTGGTGTGCATCGCGGCGGCGGCGCGGCGCAGGTTGCCGAATTCGCCCAGGGCATTGAGCAACGTGATCTGACGGCTGGAAATCTTCAAGGCACCGAGGCTGGCAGGCGCCTGGGCCTTGTCAGGTGGCAAGCGAGACATATCGAATCCGGTATCACTGATTAAGATTTGGCGATTATGCCTGTATCGCTCGACAACCTACAGTCAGCTCTCCCTGTGCCTGAACAGAACAAGAGTCGACCATGAGCATACGCATTACCCACCTGAGCGTTCGCGATATCCGTTTCCCCACTTCGCTGTCGCTGGATGGCTCCGACGCCATGAACAGTGCCCCCGACTATTCGGCGGCCTACGTGGTGCTGCACACCGACGCTGCAGCCCTCGAAGGCCACGGCCTGACCTTCACCATTGGCCGTGGCAACGAGATATGCGCGGCAGCGGTGCAGTCGCTGGCCCCCTTGATCGTCGGCCTTACGCTCGAAGAAATCAGCGCCGACATGGGCGCTTTCTGGCATCGCTTTACCGTCAGCGACAGCCAGTTGCGCTGGCTGGGCCCGGAAAAGGGCGTGATCCACCTGGCCACCGCCGCCATCATCAACGCGGTGTGGGACCTGTGGGCCAAGCACGAGCGCAAGCCCGTGTGGAAACTGCTGGCCGACATGACGCCAGAGCAGCTGGTGCGCTGCCTGGACTTCAGCTACGTCACCGACGTGCTCACCCCCGAAGAGGCCATCGCCCTGCTGCGCCGCCAGGCGCCGGGCAAAGCCCAGCGCGAGGCACACATGCTGCGTGAAGGCTACCCCGGGTACACCACTGCCCCGGGCTGGCTGGGCTACAGCGAAGAGAAAATGCGCAAACTGGCCCGCGAGGCCGTGGCAGACGGCTGGACCCACATCAAACAGAAGATCGGGGCCGACCTGGAAGAAGACATCCGCCGCGCCAGCATCCTGCGCGACGAAATAGGCTGGGAACGCATCCTGATGATGGATGCCAACCAAGTGTGGGGCGTCGAAGAGTCGGTGGCCAACATGCGCCGCCTGGCCGCCTTCGAACCGCTTTGGATCGAAGAACCGACCAGCCCCGATGACATTCTCGGCCACGCCACCATTCGCCAGCGCATTGCGCCAATCGGTGTCGCCACCGGTGAGCACTGCCACAACCGGGTGATGTTCAAGCAGATGTTCCAGGCCGGCGCACTGGACTTCTGCCAGCTGGACGCAGCCCGCCTGGGCGGCCTTAACGAGGTCCTGATCGTGCTGCTGATGGCCGCCAAGTACGACGTGCCGGTCTGCCCGCACGGCGGTGGCGTCGGGCTGTGCGAGTATGTGCAGAACATCGCGCTTTTCGACTACATCGCGGTGTCTGCCTCGCTGCACAACCGGGTGCTGGAGTACGTCGACCACCTGCACGAGCACTTCATCGACCCGGTGGTGATCCATCGCGGGCGCTACATGCCGCCACAACGCCCTGGCTACAGCATCGAGATGCACGCTGAGACCCTGGAACGTTATCAGTACCCCAACGGCGCAGTGTGGCTCGACATCAACCGTTCCTGACCCACAGACCTGAGTGTGCCGCTGCTGCGTGGCACACCACCAGCACTTTTCACGGGGAAAAAAACAATGACAACCCTCACCCGCGCAGCGGCTTGCGCCCCTGCCACCACCCATGAGCAGCGCTTGAACGGCCTGCTGCTACGCAAATTGATGCCACTGCTCATCGTCGTCTACGTGATGAGCTTTCTTGACCGCACCAACATCGCCCTGGCGAAAGCCAGCATGGGCATCGACCTGGGCCTTTCGGCAGCCGCCTATGGCCTGGGCGCGGGCTTGTTCTTCCTCACCTATGCCTTGGCCGAAGTGCCCAGCAACCTGATCATGCACCGGGTGGGCGCGCGCTTCTGGATCACCCGTATCATGATTACCTGGGGTGTGCTCTCGGCAGGCATGGCCTTCGTTCAGGGTGAAACCTCGTTCTACATCATGCGCCTGCTGCTGGGGGTCGCCGAAGCTGGCCTGTTCCCCGGGGTAATGCTGTACCTGACCTACTGGTTCGACCGCGAACAACGCGCCCGTGCCACGGGGTACTTCCTGCTGGGTGTGTGCCTGGCCAACATCCTTAGCGGCCCGCTGGGCGGTGCCCTGCTGGAGCTGGACGGTGTACTGGGCTGGCATGGCTGGCAATGGCTGTTCGTGCTCGAAGGCCTGCCTGCCGTAGCCCTGGCCTATGTGGTGTGGAAGAAGCTGCCGGACGGTCCAGCCTCGGCACCTTGGCTGACGGCTGCCGACGCCCAGGACATCGAGCGCCGCCTGGCCGCAGAGCAGGCGGCCGCACCGCAGCAGAGCAAGCTGGGGCAGATGTTCCGCGACCGGCAGATCTGGCTGGCGATCGTGGTCTACTTCGTGCACCAGATCACCATCTACACGGTGATTTTCTTCCTGCCGGGCATTATCGGCACCTACGCTGCGCTTTCGCCCTTCCAGGTCGGCCTGTTGACAGCGGTGCCGTGGATTGCAGCAGCCATGGGTGCAGCGACCTTCCCACGCCTGGCCACCTCGCCGCGCCGCTGCCGCACCCTGCTGTTCTTTGGCCTGCTGACCATGGCGGCCGGATTGCTGCTGGCATCGCTGGCCAACTCGTTCATCGGCCTGATCGGGTTTTCCCTGACCGCGCTGATGCTGTTCGTGGTGCAGTCGATCATCTTCGTCTTCCCCTCCAGCCGACTGAGCGGCAGCGCGTTGGCGGCGGGCCTGGCCTTCGTCACCACTTGCGGTCTGTTTGGCGGCTTCGTCGGGCCGTCGGTGATGGGCCTGATCGAGCAGACCACCGGCAGCACCCGCAACGGGTTGTGGATCATTGCAGCGTTGCTGGTATGTGCGGCGCTGGTCAGTACCCGTTTGCGTCAAGGGCAAGAGCAACCCTGAGGCGTACTCAATTTACGCCCCCTGCAGGTGGCTTTTGTGCTGCGAGTGAGCCTTGAGATCTTCAGGCCGTCATTTCACTTGTCGGTCCTCTCGCAGCACTTGGCGGCGCCTGCAAGCGTCTTGATTTCAACTTGAGAAGCGGGTGTTTCGCCCGCAGCGCACCTCAAGCGCCTGCGCCAGTCGCCTTACCGCCAGTTGCAGTTCATCCGGGCGCCCCCCCAGCCAGATCAGCGCAAGGTGTTGAGGGTAATGCCCCGGCAGGCCGAACTGCTCGCCCGGTAGTGCGTGCAATGCAGAGCCTGCCAACGCTGCGGCAATACCGTCCCACGCCAGCGGCTGGCAAAAGCTCACCCACAGCATTTGCCCACCTTGCGGCATGTCGAAGACCACCCGTTGACCGAATTGCAACTGCAGTACATGCGCCAGGTATTGCGTACGCCTTTGCAAGTCTGTGCGTTGCTGTACCAGCTGCGTTTCGATTTCCCCCTTGCCGAGCATGTGAGCAAGCGCCTGCAAACGTAGCGGCGCAAGCCGAAACGCCCGTTCAGCGAATGCCTTGGCCAACACGGTGTCACGGCTCAGTAAATAGGCATACGGCGCCTCTGCCCCCACTGCGGCCTCGAACGTGCCCATCACCAGAAGCCAGCGCGGGTCGATCCAGTCACGCAGGCGTGTGCTCGGCGGCCCGTCGTAACAGAGCTCGCTGTCCAGGTCGTTTTCCAGCAGCCATACAGGGTGCTGGCCAAGCAAAAGACCAAGCTGCTGCTGGTAATACGGTGAAACCAGCCGACCTTGTGGCATGCCCAGGCAAGACGGCATGACCAGCAGGCTTACCGGCTCGCTACCCAGCAGCTTGGCCAACGCGTGCAGCTCGGGGTTGCCACGGGCATCCAGTGGTGTTTCCAGCACGCGCATGCCGGCACGCGCCAGGGCGCGCAACACTTGCCAGCAACAAGGCGAATGCACCAATGCGGTACCACCTTGCAGGGCCAGCGCCGCAAGCAGCGTCTCCAGCACCGCCAGCACATCGGGCGCTAGCTGGACATCATCGGCATGCCAGTACTGGTTGGAGCAGCGGGTGTATCGCTCAGCCACAGCATTGCGCAAACGGGCGCTACCCAGCGCTTCCCAGGACGCAACGCTGCGATCACGCTGACGGGCCAAACGCCGTTCGTGACCAAGCAGCATGCGCTCCAACAGTGGCTGCGTCGGCAAGGGAGGCTGCCGGGCCACGGCCACGGCCTGATCTTTGCCACCGCTCTGTACGTAATAGCCCGACCTCGGCAGGCAGTGTACACGGCCCTCCTCTTCCAGCAGGCTGTAGGCACTTTGTACCGTGGCCAACGACACCCGCAGCCGCCGGGACAGCTCACGCAATGATGGCAACCGGCATGTGCCAACGCCTGCAGCTTGTTCGATCAACGCTTCCAGGTAGCGATACACCTTGCGATACGCGAACTCGCCTGGGGCCGCTCGCCCCATCAAGGCAGCCCCGCAACACCACGCCGCCGCCCCAACGCCAGCTGCGGCAGCAGCCTCAGGTGTACATCGCGGCGGGCCAGGTTGTTAAGCAGGCGCCATCCCGCCAGCGGCAACTGCCCATCATAAATTTGCCGCAGTTGCCCCAACGGCAAGCCACTGGTATTCACCAGCCAGGCTTTGACTGCATCGGGGCAGGGTTTGCCTTGCAAGGCCCTGTGCAGGTACGGCAACGCCACCACCATGTCGGCGTGCCGACACTGCAAGAACCGCTCGAGGTTCTTCCCCTGCCTGGCAAACGGGCTGAACAGCAGGCACACCAGTTGGGCCTGATTGATGCCGTAGGCTTTGCCCAATAGCAACGGCGCGGCGTCACGCTGCTTGCTGCCCCCCGCCTGCCCTGTCAGCCTCAGCGCTGGGCGCCCGGCCAGCGGCTCCAGACTGCGGGCGCGCAGTTCATGCAGTTGGGCCGTGGCTAACGAGTCAACGAATTCGGACAGCGGCAAAGCATCCGCAGCCGTCTCGAAGTGACAACCCAGCATCGCGTCAAGCTGCTGCTCTTCAAGCAAGTGCGGCAACAGGTCATCAATAGCAATCAGCCGCACCGGCGCGCGCTCCGGTACGGCGCCTGGAACCGGCTCGTGCTGACCACCCGGTGCGCCCCCAACAGCACCGTGCAATCGGCTCAGCCCTTGGGCCAGCGCCGCCAGGCACTGGTGCACTGCATGCGAGCCACGCACGCCGGCCAGGCGCAGGCTACGCCGGGCCCACGCCAGGTATCGGCGCCGCTGCAGCCCGGGCATGGCGGTGACCAACGCATCGGGAGGCACCGCTGCCTGCAGCGCCTGACCCACGGCCCCGGCCAGCTCCAGGTGCAGGCGGCAGCCCAGCAGGGCTTCAGGCCTGGCATCGATCATGTGGCCGAACATCAACATCGCGTCCCTCGCCAGCAGCCAGCGCTCAGGCATTACCGAGAGCCGACGACTGAACGGCACCACTGCGCGCCCCTCGATCATCTGCAATTGCACCCGCGGGTCATCCTGCATGAACAACGCGCTAAAACTGCGCTCGTGAGCTTCCAGCGTGGCGCTATCGGCAACCGGCAGGCTGACCACCAATACCCGCAGCTGGAAGGTTACCGGCGAACGCAGGGCAATGCTCAGTTGCGCGGCACGCAACATGGCTAGCAGCCGGCTGCTATGGCGGTCGCTCCCTTGCAATACCTGCAAGCTGAAAGTACCGATGTACTCCGGCCCGCCTGCAGCGACCAACAGGCGTTGTATCAGCAACTGCAAGGAAGCGCGCTGGGCCTGGGACATGTGGTTCAACAAGCGCTCGAGTACTTGCTGGTAGATATAATGCATCGCCTGGTCGTGAATAGCAGTCACGCAATCACCTCATCAACTTCATGCAGCCAGCGCATGCGGTACCCAACATTTGAACGTGAACATGCGCCGAACTTACCTAGAAGAAATTTCTTACAACAAAATGAAAGTAATGACGTAACCCTTCACTGTCGCCAAGCCATCGAGAAGAAACCACCCCTGCGATGGCCTGTCGCTGTCACATGCTGCTCTATATCAGGCATAGCCATGCTCATCCCACGTTCCTTGCACAAACTATCATTGGGCCATTATCGAGAGGGAGGCAGCATGAATTGAAGATACAGTTCAGGGTAAAAAAACCATTCAGCATCCGTGTCAGTTCACAGTGACTCGCAAGGCAAAAGCGTTCAAGACTGATTATTTGGCGGGATATTTCTGACAGCCCGAAAGCTACAGACTTATATGTAGTCCATATCTGGGTTTATTGTAGGAACAGTCCTACTTTAAGTGTTGAAACACTTTACCCCGCGCATAAAAAACCCGGGACATTGCCCGGGTTTTCTGCTTGCGTCATCCACCGTCAGTGTTGCGCCATGTCCAGCACGACGCGCCCGCCGCACGGGCATTGGTCCATGTAGCGATGCGCCTCGACCACCTGCTCGAACGGGTACACCTTGATGATCTGCGGAGTCAGCAGCTGATCGGCGGTGAACTGGTTGATATCGCGCAAGGCACGCTGCAGTGCCACCTGGTCCTGGCTGATGCCAAGCTCTGGCTTGCCGGTGAAATTACCGATGCAGTGCACATAGAACTGAATGTTCTTCTGGAATGCCGCGCAGGCCGGGAACGGCGTCTGGTTGCCGCCTTGCAGACCGTACAGCACCAGGCTGCCACGCGGCGCCAGCACATCACCCAACAGCGACATCTGCGGGCCGCCCATGCCGTCGAGCACCATGTCCACACCACGGCCATCGGTGTACTTGCCAATCTGCAGCAGCAGGTCTTGCTCTTCGGTGACGATCACTTTGTCTGCGCCCAAGCCCAGCAGGTAGTCACGCTGCGCCGCGTCCTTGGTGGCGGCGAACACTTTCAGCCCCAGGGCCCTGCCCAGCTGCACGAAGGCAGGCCCGGCGCAATGGCTGGCATCGGTGACCAGTGCTGTCTGCCCGGCCTTGGCCCGTGCCAGGTCGACGTAGGCGAAATAGGCGATCAGCAGCGGGGTGTAGTGCACGCTGGCCTCGATCGGGGTGAGCACATTCGGGTAGCGCGTGATGGCTGTACGGGGCAGTACGATGACATCGCCGTACACCGGGTGGTCGTTGGCACTGGTGGCCGGGAAGCTGGCGACCCGATCACCGACGGCAATGTCATCGACCCCTTCCCCGACCGCAGTCACCACCCCGGCCATTTCGTGACCGATCCCCGCTGGCAGACGCGCCTGGGACGGTGCCAGATTCTGGCGCCAAAGCACGTCATACCAGCTGACGCCAACCGCTTCGACGCGGATCTGCACCTCGTCGGCAGCGGGTGACGGTTCGGCCTGCTCTTCGCAACGGAGCACGTCGGCAGCACCGAACTTGTGGAAACGGATCATGCGGGACATCGCATACCTCGCCTTTGTGAACCTCTAATTACCACTGACTCTATCCGGGCTTTGCCCGTTAGACCATCAGTGGGCATTAATAGTCGACATGCTTGTCATCGATTGGGCACCTGACTTTCCCTGCGATTGGTCCCCCTAAACCCGTGCAGGGTAACAGCCTTTGGCCTTAAGATTCACCTCTGCCCCACATTAGGCGAAGCGCACCGATGAATCGAAACGACCTGCGTCGTGTAGACCTCAACCTGCTGATCGTGTTCGAAACGCTGATGCACGAGCGCAGCGTGACCCGTGCCGCAGAAAAACTGTTTCTCGGCCAACCGGCCATCAGCGCGGCGCTGTCGCGCCTGCGCAACCTGTTCGATGACCCGTTGTTCGTGCGCACAGGGCGCAGCATGGAGCCGTCGGCACGGGCCCACGAGATCTTCGCCCTGCTGTCACCGGCACTGGATTCGATTTCCACGGCAGTCAGCCGCGCCGCCGAATTCGACCCGGCCACCAGCAATGCGGTGTTCCGCATCGGCCTGTCGGACGACGCCGAGTTCGCCTTGCTGCCGCAACTGCTCAAGCGCATTCGCGCCGAGGCGCCCGGTATCGTGCTGGTGGTGCGACGGGTCAACTACTTGCTGATGCCAACCCTGCTGGCCTCGGGCGAGATTTCGGTGGGGGTCAGCTACACCAGCGAACTGCCGGCCAACGCCAAGCGCAAGGTGTTGCGCCGCAGCATGCCGAAACTGCTGCGCGCCGACAGCGTACCCGGCAGCATCACCCTGGATGACTTCTGCGCCCGGCCCCATGCGCTGGTGTCGTTTGCCGGGGACTTGTCCGGGTTCATCGACGAAGCCCTGGAAGAAATCGGCCGCAAGCGCCACGTGGTGCTGGCGGTACCGCAGTTCAACGGGCTGGGGAGCTTGCTGGCAGGCACCGATATCGTGGCGACGGTACCGGACTACACGGCGGATGCACTGACGGCCGCCGGCGGCTTGCGGGCCGAGGATCTGCCGATACCCGTGCGCAGTTTCGAACTGCACATGGCCTGGCGTGGGGCACAGGACAATGACCCGGCGGAGCGGTGGCTGCGGTCGCGGATACAGATGTTCTTTGGGGATCCCGATAGCTTGTGACAGGCTTCCACTGAGATCCAGAAAACCGACCTTGCCAGTTAAAGACTGTTACCTATGTGCGTGAACTGATTTGTAACCTATGTGGGTGAGTCATACCACCGGCCGATTTGGGGGAGTTTTTGCTGCGCCTGGATGAACTTAGCCCGAGCAGTATAAGCATCGCGATGCGCCTGCTGGTGATGCTGCCGGTTCGCCCTGGAGAGTTAGTGAAAATGCGCTGCCACTGGCGGTGGATGCAGTGGCGCCGCGGTCGAGGCGTCCTAGCCGGGCACGGCGGCTAATACCGTGCGCAGCTACCAGAGCGCCCTCGCCTATTGGTCGGCCTGGCTTCAACTGCGCTATCACCGGGCGCTCGGCGACGGTCCCTACCGACCGAGGTCGCAATGCAGTTCATCGTCGCTCACTTGGCCCACAAAGCCGGTAGGTAAAAAGCACGAGCCTCGCCACCCACTGACATCGCGCGCGTCGGCTGTGCTGTGGCAAACTGCCGCTTCTATTGGTTGACCGATGAAACCGCCCCCCTATGCCTGAAGTACACCCCCGCACTGCTCCCAACGCCAAGGCCAAGGCCAATGAAAGCGAATCCGAACCGCTTGCCCGTCGTGGGCGCCCGGTTGGCGATCGCGACGCCAAAAGGTCCGAGTTGCTGGCGGCGGCGATCGCGGTGATCGCGCAAGAAGGCTATGCCGGTGCCACCATGCGCAAGGTGGCGCAGCACGCCGGGTGCACCACAGGCGCGGTGACCTACTACTTCGCCAACAAGGAAGAAATGGTCAGTGCCGTTGCGCAGACCCTGTTCGACAAGGTCGACGCACTGCTGGACATCGACCTCGATCAGGTCGACATCAAGTCGCTCATTGAGCAGTGGCACCAATGGATCAGCCTTGACGAGCCAGGCAACTGGCTTGCATGGCTGCAACTGCTCACCCATGCCCGGCACCAGCCCGCGTTCGCCAGTGTCATCAAGCAGCGCTATACCAACTTCCGCGAGGTGGCCACTTCGGTGCTGGAGGCCGGCCAGCGCCAGGGCCAGATCCGTGAAGATGTGCCGGCCGATGTGTTGGCCGATCACATTGCCGCGTTCAGTGATGGCTGGCTCATGATGCTGCCTTTCGAGTCCGAACCCGTTAGCGCAGAGCGCGGGAAAGCCTTGATTGACGCCTTCATTGTCATGATTTCTCCACCCAAAACCGCCAAGTCCTAAGTCGCCTCCCGGTAGACCCGGCGCCTTCCCTGGAAGGCGTCACCCCCACCAAACCGCTCGTGTCTTCGCCGCCTTCCGTCGTCGCGCAACTGTCGCCCCGCGCCTTGCCGATCCAACCCAAGCACCAGGCCCCGATAGCGCCTGCCCTGCTTTTTGCAGGCTCTGGCGCCATTGCGTCTTGCATGTAAGCAAAACTCCTGTATTTTACAAAACACTTGATATAACAAATAAAACACAACCAAGTGGCAGGAGCGAAAATGGGCTTTAGCGCCAAGACGCTGTCGCGGTCCGAGCAGGCATGCCAGGGCTACCGGATCCTTATTCCACAAAGACGCAGGTTGCCTGAAATTGACGACCTCACCTTCCTCCACCTCTCCAAACCTGGCCTCGGCCTGACCCTCCACGCAATCGGGCGGCCAATTCGCAACGGGGCACGGAGGGGCGCCATGATCACGTAACGCCAACTTACGCTGTCGAAGGACAGCCCTTTGTCCGACGCGTCGCGATAGCACGCCCTGCCAAAAGCGCACCGGCTATTGCGCCCCTGCTTGCCTGCAATTTGCCCTTCGTCCCGACGAGGCCCGCACAGCCCATGTTCAAAAACATTCCGCTCACCTTGAAACTCTTCCTGCCACCTGCCATCGCCCTGTTCGGCATGTTGCTGTTCGTGGGCTACACCGCGGTGCAACTGGACGACAACGACAACCGATTGGTGTCGCTCGAAAAACAGCGCTACCCAACGCTGGAAGCTGCCGACAACGTGATCTTCCAGTTCTCCCGCCTGCCCGGCCTGCTCAACAGCGCCGTGGCAGCGGGCGAGCGGGACACCTTGGATGAAGCGAGCGACGTGCTGGCCGACGTCCATGCACGGCTGCGCGACCTGGAACCGCTGACCGCTGAACGGGCCGACCGACACCGGGAAATTCAAGCCTGGTCGGCGGCGATCAAGCGCTACGCCGATAACGCGTTCGCCTCCTCCGGGCAACTGCTCGATGGGGCGGCGTTCGATGATTTACGCCCCCATTTTGATCGCATGGCCAGCGACCTCAAGAACGCCCAGGCGCTCGGCGAGCAGTTTCGCAGCCACGCCTACGCCGACTTCCAGAGCAGCTTGACCCAAGTCCGCGCCGACAACGCCACCACCACGCGCGTCGGCTACCTGCTCAGTTTTTGCCTGCTGCTGGTGGTCAGCGCCAGCGCGGCCTGGGTGATTCGTCAGGTCATGAGCAATGTCCGCGGCGTCATCGGATCGCTCAAGACCATTGCCAGCGGCGATGGCGACCTGACCCGCCGCGTGCAGGTCGACTCCTCAGACGAAATCGGCGAGATGATCGGCCTGTTCAACGGTTTGCTGGACAGCCTGCAAGGCACCTTGCGCCAGGTCATCGAAACCGCAGCGCCCCTGGAGCAGATGTCCCGCGAACTGCACCGGCTCACCCAGGGCGCGGAGGACAGTGCGCGCTCACAGCAAGAGCGCACCGAGTCCATCAGCCGTGACATAGACACCATGACCAATAGCATTCAAGAAGTGGCGCAGCGCTCCGAGCAGGCCTCCGAGCAAGCCAGCGCCGCGGCGCGTCAAGCGAACGAAGCCAGGCATAACATCGACAGCCTGTCCTTGAGCATAGGCGACCTGGGCAACAGCGTGCTCAGCTCGGTGCAGGCCATGGAACAACTGGAAGCAGAAACCCAGCACGTCGGCTCGGTGCTGACGGTGATCCGCAGCATCGCCGAACAGACCAACCTGCTCGCCCTGAACGCCGCCATCGAAGCGGCACGGGCTGGCGAGCAAGGGCGGGGCTTTGCCGTGGTCGCCGATGAGGTGCGCAACCTGGCCCAGAAAACGACCGCTTCCACCGCGCAGATCCAAGACATCATCCAGCGCCTGCAAAACAGCGCCAGCAGTGTCTTGCACGCGATGAACCTGAACGGCGAAAAGGCCAGGTCAAGCATCCAGCGCTCTGAACATGCCACGCAGACCCTGGAGGCGATTACCGGGGCCGTTCGCCAGATCGATGAGTTGAACGCCGGCATCGCCCGTTTCACCAACGAGCAGATCGGCCTTTCCCGTTCGATCCAGCAAGACACCGAGAGGCTGCAACAGGACACCCAGGCCACCACCCAAGGTGCCGACGCCACCGCACGGCTCGGCGAGCAATTGGTCGGTACAGGCAACCACCTTCGCAGCGCCACCGCTCAGTTTCGCATTTGAACCTTCCCCACCACGAGAGCAGTTGAAGCATGCAAGGCATTAGAGCACTCGGTATCGCAGGCCTTATCGCGACCACCCCAGCAATGGCCCTGGACCAGGGAGACTATCAATTCAACGGCTTCGGCACCGCCGGCCTCACCCACCTGGGGGGCGAGGACAAAGGGCGCAGTTTCGGCATCAGCGGGCAGACAACGGACGCCTGGCGCGGTGACCAGCTCTCCCGACTGGGTGGCCAGCTCCAATATGGGCTCACCGACACGCTGGGGGTGACCGTGCAGGGCACCCTCAAGCCGGAACAGGACACCTGGAAAGGCAACCTGGAGTGGGCTTACCTCTCCTGGAAAGCGACCGAAGGCCTGACGGTGCGCGCAGGGCGGCTGCGCCTGCCGATCTACATGTATTCCGAAACCCTCGACGTCGGTGTCACCCACCCTTGGCTGCGGCTGCCGGATGAGGTCTACAGCCAGGTCCAGCTGAGCAACTACGAAGGTGCCGATGCCCTCTACACCGTGACCACCGGCATCGGCTCCGTGACGTTCCAGGTGGCAGGCGGCCAGGCCGCCAACCGCAACTTGTTCGCCATGGATGACTTGTACGACATCGACTACAAGAAGATCTTCGCGGCGAACGTCAGCCTGGAAACCTATGACTTCGGCACGCTGCGTCTCGGGTACGCCGAAGCGGACATCGACACGAACCTCAGCGCCTCGGTCGTCGCCCCAGGGGGCTCGCCTACACAGGTCGACTTCCTGAGCCTGAACCGCAAGAAAGGCCGTTTCGCGTCCATCGGCTACCAGTACGACAACGGCAGCTGGGTCTCCTCGAACGAGTGGACCAGCAACAACACCGAAGGCGACCAGCAAGGCAGCATCGATGCCTTCTACCTCATGGGCGGACGCCGTTTTGGCGACGTGCTGCTCCACCTTACCTACGCTCAGCTCGACGAAGACGCTGGCCGCCAGAGCTCCTGGACCTACGGCGTGAACTACAACCTGGCGCCGAACCTGGTGCTCAAGGGCGAGTACAAGCGGGTGGACACGCGCGGCAACGGCTACCGCGGCACCTTCGTGCAGAACGCCCAGGAGACCTTCGACCATGCAGTCTTCGCGGCCAGCAACGGTACCGCCGGCACTCCTTCGCGCAACTACGACGGCGACATTGTCAGCGTCGGCGTCGATTTCGTCTTCTAAGGAGCGCCCATATGAAACCACTCCTCACCACAATGTTCGGCGCAACCCTGGCCACAGCCAGCACCCTGGCCAGCGCCGAGGTGGCCGTGATCATGAATGCCGGCGCCAGCGCCGCACCGTCCCAGGCCGAGGTGGCCAACATATTCCTGGGCAAGGACACCAGCCTCAAGGGCCTCGACCAGAAAGGCTGGAACCCCACCAAGGAACGGTTCTACAGCGCGCTGACCAACAAGAACGAATCCCAGCTCAAGTCGTACTGGTCAGGCCTGGTGTTCACGGGCAAGGGGCAACCGCTGCAGAGCGTGGACGATGACGCCGCGGTGATCGCCAAGGTGGGCAGCGAGGCCAATGCCATCGGCTATGTCGACAGCTCTGCCGTCAACGACAAGGTCAAAGTGCTCTTCACCCTGCCCTGAGCTTCGCCGCCTCCCCTGACCTGGCATACCGGGGGAGGCAGCGCCTGGCGCTCGCAGGCAAGCCCCTGCAGGGCTGCGACCTGCGAGCCTTGGTTGAGCCATTATTTGCTCAAATGGGTGCCCTATGAGCCGTTTTCATTCACAATGCCCGCACGATATGCAGTGTGGAATCTTCTGATGCACCTCCCTACCGATGAGCGCCTGCTCAAAGCGCTGGCCGACGCGATCGTCGTCCACCCCCGAGCCACATTGAAGGAGCTGGCCGAGGCGGCGGGCGTGAGCAAGGCGACCCTGCACCGTTTCTGTGGCACCCGTGACAACCTGGTGAACATGCTGGAAAGCTATGGGGACCAGGTCCTGACGCAGGTCATCGGCAACGCTGACCTGCACGGCAGCGACCCGACCGCAGCCCTGCATCGCCTCATCGTCGAGCACCTCAAGCATCGCGAGATGATGATCTTCCTGCTCTTCCAGTACCGCCCGGACTCGTTCGACGACAGCGAGACGAACCGCCCGTGGCGGGCCTATGCCGACGCCCTGGATGCCTTCTTCCTGCGCGGCCAGCAGGCGGGGGCTTTCCGTATCGATATCAGCGCGGCGATCTTCACCGAAATGTTCCTGAGCATGGTGTACGGCATCGTCGATGCCGAACGACGCGGGCGGGCGGCCAGCGCGACGTCCGTGCAAACGCTGGAGCTGCTTTTCCTCGACGGTGCTGCGGCACCCGCTCGCTGACCTGCCTTCACCAGCCAAAAAAAACCCAGGGCATCGATCCCTGGGGCCAAGTGGCTGGACAAGCCAACCAAAGGAGGCTGTTTCAGCCCTTGCTCGGCCAGCCGCCGCCGAGTGCGCGGAACAGGTCGACCAACGCCAGTTGTCGCTGGGTACTGGCTTCGATGAAGGCTGCTTCGTTCACGTAGCTGTTGCGCTGGGCGTCCAGGTAGCGCAAATGGTTGTCCACCCCACCCTCGTAACGAGCCTTGGCCAGCGCCAGGGTCTCGCGGCTGGTGTCGGCCAGGGCCCGCCGCGCGGCTTGCTCGCGGCGCAGGGTGTCGGTGGCGGCCAGCGCATCGGCCACTTCGCGGAAGGCGACCTGGATCGCGCCTTCATAGGCGGCCACGGCCGAGTCCTTGCGTGCCTCGGCCAGGCTGAGCCCGGCACGGTTGCGCCCGGCGTCGAACAACGGCAGCGACAGCTGCGGCATGAAGGCCCAGCTACGCGAGCCACCGTCGAACAACGCGGACATCTGCGCACTGGCGGTACCAAAGCTGCCGGTCAGGCTGATACGCGGGAAAAACGCTGCCCGCGCCGCGCCGATATCGGCATTGCGCGCGCGCAGCCGGTGTTCGGCGGCGAGGATATCGGGGCGGCGCTCGATCAATGCCGACGGCGCGCCCGGCACAATGTCATTGAGCACCATCGGCTCATCCGGGCGTTCAGCGGGCATCGCCTTGGCCGCCTCGGCACTGCCCAGCAACAGCACCAGCGCGTTGTAGGCCTGGCGCTGTTGGCGCACGTTGACTTCGAGCTCGGCACGGGACTGCTCGACCAGCCCCAGCGCCTCTTGGTGGTCCAGCGCCGTGGCCGTGCCGGCGGTGCGCCGCTGGCCGACCAACGCCAGGGAATCCTCGCGGCTGGCCAGGGTCTGGCGGGTCAGCGCCTGGCGCCGCTCGGCGCCGTCCAAGGCCAGGTAGGCCTGGCTCACCTCGGCGATCAGGGCGATGCGTGCGGCACGCCCGACTTCCTCGGTGGCCAGGTACTGCTCCAGGGCCGCATCGCTCAGGCTTTTGACGCGGCCGAACAGGTCCACTTCGTATTCCGGCAGCGACAAGCCCACCTGATAGGTGCTGCTGACACCCTCGCGGCCATCGCTCGAAAGCGCCGCAGGCAAATGCTGGCGATTACCGGAGGCGCTGGCATTCAAGCCCGGCACCCGGTCGGCCCGCTGGATCCGGTACTGCGCACGGGCCTGCTCGATGTCGAGCAGGGTCTGGCGCAAGGAGCGGTTGTTGTCCAGCGCGGTACCGACCAGCTGACGCAGCACGGGGTCGACGATGAATGCCTGCCAGTCCAACTGCTCCACCGAGTGGCCAGTATGGCCGGCTGCATCGCCCCATTCGGCCGCCACCGTCGCTTCGGGGCGCTGATAGGTCGGCGTCAGGGAGCAACCAGCCAAGGTCAAGGCCAGGACGATAGGAAGCACACGATTGACCATGATCATCACTCTGCCTCCTCGACAGCCTGTTGCACCGGGGCAGGCTTGCGCTTGAGCAACGTCAACACCCAGACAAAACAGACCGGCACGAACACCACGCCCAGCAAGGTGGCACTGAGCATGCCGCCGATCACACCGGTACCGATGGCGCGCTGGCTGGCGGCCCCCGCGCCGGAGGCGATGGCCAGCGGCACCACGCCGAGGATGAACGCCATGGAGGTCATCACAATCGGACGAAAACGCAGGCGCGCGGCCTCGATGGCGGCGTCGCACAGGCTGTAGCCCTTCTCCCACAGTTCCTTGGCGAACTCGACGATCAGGATGGCGTTCTTCGCCGCTAGGCCAATGATGGTGATCAGGCCGACCTTGAAGTACACGTCGTTGGGCATGCCGGTGAGCGTCACCGCCCACACCGCACCCAGAGCACCGATCGGCACGATCAACATGACCGTCAGCGGGATCGCCCAGCTCTCGTACAGCGCCACCAGCAGCAGGAACACCACCAGGATGGCCAGGGCGAACAGGCTGGCCGCCTGGCCGCTGGAGACCTTCTCCTGGTAGGAAAGGCCCGTCCAGGCGTAGCCAATACCTGGCGGCAGCTCGCTGACCAGGCGCTCCATCTCGGCCATTGCCTGCCCGGTACTGTGCCCCGGCGAGGCGTCGCCGGCGATGCGGATCGACGGGTAACCGTTGTAGCGCACCAGTTGCACCGGGCCCTCCTCCCACTGGGTGGTGACGAAGGCGCTGAACGGCACCTGCTCGCCGTTGGCATTGGGAGCATAGAGGCGCAGCACGCTTTCGGGGGTCATGCGTTCGCCTTGCTCTGCCTGCACCACCACGCGCTGTTGGCGCCCGGCATTGGTGAAGTCGTTGATCACAGCCGATCCGAAGGCGGTGGCCAAGGTGCTGTTGATGGCCTCGAAGCTCACGCCCAGGGCTCGGGCCTTTTCCCGGTCGATGTGCAGGCGCAGCTGCGGTGCTTCGGCCAGGCCTTCCATCATCGCGTAGAGGATCACCGGGTTGCCGTTGGCACGCGCCAGCAACTGGTCACGGGCCGCGAGCAGTGCTTCGCGCCCGAGGCCACCACGGTCCATCAGGCGCAGGGCGAAACCACCGGAGTTGCCCAGGCCGTCGATCGGCGGCGGCATGACGGCGGTGATGGCACCGTCGCCGTTGGCGGCGAACTGTGCATTGATCGCTGCCGTTTCCGCCTCCGCCGATTGCGCCTTGTCGCGCTGCGACCAGTCCTTGAAGGTCGGGAACGCCAATGCGGCATTGTCACCCTGGCCCGAGAAACTGAAGCCGCTTACGATGAACGAGTTGGCCACCGCGTCACGGGACATCAGGAACTTTTCCAGCGCCTCAGCGGTGTGGTCGGTGCGTACCCGGCTGGCGCCTGGTGGCAACTGCACATCCACGACGCTATAGCCAAGGTCCTCGGCCGGCACGAAGGCCTCCGGCAAGCGCAGGTAGGAATAGCCCAGCACCACCAGGATGCCCACATACGCCAGCATCCAGCGGCCGGCACGTGCCACCAGTTCGCTGTTGAGCAGCGAATAGCGTTCGGTGACACGGGCGAAGCCACGGTTGAAGGCGCCGAAGAAACCGGCCTTTTCATGGTGGCCATGGGGCACCGGCTTGAGCAGCGTGGCGCACAGCGCCGGGGTGAAGGTCAGGGCCAGGAAGCCGGAGAACAGGATCGACACTGCCAGCGACACGGAGAACTGCTGGTAGATCACCCCCACTGAACCGGACATGAACGCCAACGGCAGGAACACCGCCGCCAGCACCAGGGTGATGCCGATGATCGCCCCGGACACCTGCCCCATCGCCTTGATGGTCGCCTCCACCGGCGACAGCCCTTCCTCGGCCATCAACCGCTCGACGTTCTCCACCACCACGATGGCGTCGTCCACCAGGATGCCGATGGCCAGCACCATGCCGAACATGGTCATCATGTTCACCGAGAAGCCGAGCAGCTTCATGATCATCAGCGTCCCGAGCAGGCACACCGGCACCACGATCGACGGGACCAGGGTATAGCGCACGTTCTGCAGGAACAGGAACATCACCAGGAACACCAGCACCATGGCTTCGATCAGGGTGTGGATCACCTTCTCGATGGCCACGTCGACGAAGCGCGAGGTGTCGTACGGCACCGAGTATTCGACACCTTCGGGGAAGAACTGCGACAGCTCGGCCAAGCGCTCCTTGACCAGCGTCGCGGTCTGGATGGCGTTGGCGCCCGGCGCCAACTGCACCGCACCGGCCACCGCCGGGTGGCCGTTCAGGCGCGCCGACAGGTTGTAGTTCTCGCTACCGATGGCCATGCGCGCCACATCACCCAGGCGGACGCTGGAGCCATCGGGGTTGGCGCGCAGGACGATGCCGGCGAACGCTTCCGGGGTGTCGAGGGTGCCCTGCACGGCCAGGGTCGCGGTCAGCTCCTGCTCGCTGGCACCGGGCGTGCTGCCGAAGCTGCCGGCCGGTACCTGGACGTTCTGGCCGCGAATGGCCGAGTTGATGTCGTCGATGGACAGGCCATAGCCCACCAGCTTCTGCGGATCCACCCAGACCCGCATGGCCGCTTCCGAGGCGAAGAACTGCAGCTTGCCCACGCCGGGCACGCGCAGCAGTTCGTTGTTGATGTTGCGCGCGGCATAGTCGGCTAGGGCCGTGGTATCGCCACGGTTGCCGGCAGTGCTGGTCAGGGCGTAGATCAGCAGGAAGCCGGAGCTGGCCTGCTCGACTTTCAGCCCTTGGGTCAGCACCGCCTGTGGCATGCGTGCCTCGGCCTGTTTCAAACGGTTCTGCACGTCGACCTGCGCCATGTCCGGGTCGGTGCCTGGCTCGAAGGTCACCATCACTTCGGCCACGCCGTTGGAGTTGTTGGTGGACTCGTAGTACAGCAGGCCCTTGGCGCCGTTGAGCGACTGTTCGATGATGCTGGTCACCGACTCCACCATGACCTTGGCCGAAGCGCCGGGGTAGGAGGCGGTGATGGAGATCTGCGGTGGCGCCACGTTGGGGTACTGGGCCACGGGCAAGGATGGAATCACCAGCAAACCGGCCAGTGAAATGAACAACGCCACGACCCAGGCGAAGTTCGGGCGATGGATGAAGAACCTGGACATCTCACTTCCCTCGCATCACTGGGCGGCAGCCGTTTGTTTCTGCGCAGGCGCAACGGGCATACCGGGGGCCAACCCTGCGGGGCTGCCGACGATCACCTGATCGCCCGGCTCCAGCCCCTCGGTAATCTGCCAGCGCGAGCCTTGCATCACGCCGGTGCGCACCGCGCGTGCCTCGGCGATGCCATTGGTGGCGACCAAGACCCGCGCCTGGCCGTCGCTGCCTCGCTGAACCGCACGCTGTGGGACCAGGATGGCGTGGTTGTCGGTGCCTTGAGGCGTGCGCACGCGCACATACATGCCCGGCAGCAGCGTGCCGTCCGCGTTGTCGAAGCGCCCCCGCAGGATGACCTGGCCGGTACCGCGGTCCACACTCACATCGGTGAACATCAGCTCGCCCGAGCGCTGGAAGTCGGTGCCTTCCACTTGCGCGGTCAGGCGCTGGCTGTCGGCCGAAACTGCGCCGTCCTTCACTGCTTGTCGCAGGCGCAGTGCGTCAGCAGCAGACTGGGTGAAGTCGATGTAGATCGGGTCGAGTTGCTGGATACGCGCCATCAGCGTCGCCTCCCCCTGCCCCACCAACGCGCCTTCGGTGGCCAACGCACGGCCAATGCGCCCGGAGATCGGCGCGGTGACGGTGGCGTAGCCCAGGTTCAGGCGTGCGGCCTGCACGTCGGCCTGGGCAGAGCGCACCGCCGCACCGGCACTGCGCAGCTCGGCAGTGGCGCTGTCGAAGTCCTGCTGGCTGACCGCCTCGATCTTGACCAGTGGCTCATAACGCTTCACCCGCGCCTGGGCCTCCTGCTGCACGGCCTGGGCACGGGCCAGGTCAGCCTCGGCACGGGCCAGTGCGGCCTTGAACGGCGCCGGGTCGATCTGGAACAGCACATCCCCCGCCTTGACGTCAGCCCCTTCCTCGAAGCGCTTGTGCAACACGATACCCGGCACCCGCGCCCGCACCTCGGCGACGCGCATCGGCTCGACCCGGCCCGGCAGTTCAGCCGCCAAGGCGACCTGCTCGGGCGCCAATGTCACGATTTCCACCGGGTAGCTCGCATTGGCTGCACCGTCCTGCTCTGCTGCGGGCTCACACCCGGCCAAGGCGATCGCCATGGCCAATGCGCCCACCCTTATCGAACCTGTCTTGCCCATCACACACCCGAACCTTGATTGAAAACGGGGCGAATGCTACTTTTCAAGCCCACATGAGTCAATATTGTCTCATTAAAATCATAAAAGACTCGTCATGACCTTTTCAGACTTTCTACCTTCAACGCTTCCCGCCAAGCTGGTGAATGCCCTGTATGCCGCTGCCGCCTTGCGACCCAGAGCGTCCATGGGCGAGCTGGCCGTGTTGGCGGGCATCAGCCGGGCAACCCTGCACCGTTACTGCGGTACGAGAGACAACCTCGATAGCCAGCTCGAACAGCACGCCAAAGACACGCTCATGCAGATCCTCGACAACAGCGGCACGCTGGCCTGCCGCGAGCCCCTGGCCGCGTTGCGTCAGCTGATTCATGCGCACCTGGCCCAGGGTGAACTGATCGCTTTCCTGGCCTCCCGTTACCCTGTGCACATGAGCGTGCAGCACGACCTGCGGTTTTATCTGGAAAGGCTCGATGCGTTGTTTGCCAGCGGCCAGCGACAAGGCGTATTTCGAGCGGATGTCACCGCGGCGTTGCTGACCGAGATGTTCGTATCGCTGTTGCATGGCATGGTCGACGCCCGCCAACGGGGGCGCGCGCCAAGAGAGTGTGCAACGGTGCTGGAGAGCGCGTTTCTACAGGGCATTGCCAAGCGGGCGCCCTATTGAGCGCCCGCGCAGGGCAACAGCCGTGAAGACCTATTGCGTCAAAGGAAGGGAATGAACGCTATTGCTCGGCGTCATCGAGCGGCGTGCTCCAGATCACCAGCTCAAGGGCAGCGGCGATCTGGATGCGATGGTCGGCAAGCGGGATAGGCAGCAGGTCCTGGGCGCGCTCCAGCCGGCGCAGCAAGGTATTGCGATGGGTACCCAGCACCTCGGCGGTCTGGGTGATGTTGCAGCCATTGGCCAGGAAGGCGTGCAACGAATGCTGAAGCACCGTGGGCTCGGTCGCCAAGCGCCCCAACGTGCTCAAGACGAACTGCCTGGCCGCGCGGGCATCCTGGGTCATCAGCGACACCATCCTCACCTGATCGATCGTGGCAACGGCGGGTGAACCCGCCAAACGGCCCATCAACCGCTGGGTGGTCAAGGCTTCCAGGTGCGAGCGCCGGAAGCCATTCATCCCCGCGCCCGCCGAACCGATTGCCGCGCGTATCTTCGGAAATTGCCGGGCGACGTCCTGCAGCAGGTTCAGGTCCAGCGGCTTTGCCGCATTGCTCCAGGCCCACAGGGTCGCAGGGCCCGCGAATACGATCAGCGGCGCTACCGTGCCCGTGAGCTGCGCCAGGGCACGCGCCATGTCTTCCAGGGGGCGAATCTCGGCGTCCGGGGTTTCGCTCCAGACGAGGCAGGCATGGTGTCTCTGCGCCAGGCTGTAGCCCAGTCGCCTGCCGAACTGCTCCGCCTCCACATCCCTGCCATCGAGCAGCCGGCTGACCAGGCTGCGTTTATCGACAGGATCGTCATGGGCCTGGGCGCTCTTTTCTTCAAGGATGATCTGCGTCACCACACGCATGTTGCTGTCGATGAATTCCGAGATCGACCGCGACGAGACCTCCAGGAATTCCTCGAGCACCACGGGATCCTGCGTCAGGCTGAAGGCCATCTTCATCCACAGGTCCCAGGCTGCGTTCTGTGTCGACCTTGCGACATTCATCAGCAGTTCGGACACCCCCCTGCGGGCGAGCTCCTTGGCCGTGTCCACCATGTCAGCGGACACGTAGGGCTCCACCGGCTCTCCAGGGCGCTGCAGGTTGGCATTGGCCCAGTGCAGCAACTCTGCCCGGTTGGCGCGCCGGCACGCTGCGAGGATGACCGGGTCCTCCAGCAACCTGGCATCTTCGGGCGAAGAAAACAGTGACTGGTTCAGGCGCTCGACCCACTCGGGTGGCAGCGCCTGAGCGAGTTCGGCGCCTTTGCGCATGAGCTCACGAACGGCTTCCGAGGGGCGTGTCCAAGGGGAAGGTGCGCTGGTCATGGGCGGTGCAAATCACTCAAAAATAGGCTGGAAAATGGTGCAGTTCGTACCTTGGCGCAAGGCCAGTCGAAACCTAGCATGAACTCACTGCCTGAACAAAAAATACAAGGAGGCACCGTGATGCTCCATGTCCTTTTTTTGGGTTTAGGGTAGTGGCAAGCGGGCCTGTTTCTTGATGCCCGTTGATAAGCGTCAACCCGCCTGCGCCTACCGTTCTTTCAATCTGGAGTGTTCTCAATGTCAGCCTCTCGCGACTCCATGCCAAGCCTGCCCGTGGTAACCCGCTCGACTTCAGCGCAAGAGATTGCGCTGCTGAGCGACCAAGCAGGAGCGGTCATCATTCGCAACTTCATGCCCCCCCGAACAAGTCGTGCGGATCAACAAATGAACTCGACACTCCCTTGGCCGCGCTCGATGCAGGCTCCAAGCATGAGCACGCGCTGATCGCCGAGTTCCACGGCCATCAGACCAAACGGCTCACCAACCTCGTGACCCACAGCAAGACCTTTCGTGAGGAAATCCTCGATGACGACCTCTTTCACGAACTGGGAAACGTGCTTTTCGCTCCGGAGTGCGGTGACTGGTGGCTGACCACGGCCCAGTTGATCGAGATCGGCCCGGGCAACAAAGCGCAAATGCTGCACCGCGACATGGCGCAATACCAACCGTTCGTGGCCATGAACAAACATGCGCCACGCGCCATCACCAACCTGATGCTGGCGCTGACCGATTTCACCGAGGAAAACGGCGCCACGCGCTTGATTCCGGAGAGCCAGGACTGGGATGACTTCAACGATGTCGGAATCCCAGAGATGACGATCCCCGCCCTGCTGAAAGCCGGGGATGCCGCGCTGTTCGGCGGCAAGGTCGTTCACGGTGGCGGGGCCAACGTGACCGCCGACTATTACCGTCGCGGACTGACCATCCCGATGCAGGCTTCGATCATCACGCCTGAAGAAGCCTACCCGTTGATCGTGCCGCACGAGGTGGTGCGCACGCTTTCTCCGCGGGTTCAGAAGATCCTCGGCTTCCGCTCCCAATACCCCAATGGCAGCACCCAAACGCCCAGGCAAGGAAACAGGCCAGGCATCGGTTTGCGATGCCTGCCCTTTGAGCGCCAGCCCTTCACTCCCGATAGGGCATTACCCCACGACGTGAAAACAGAACCGGTGTACCATCGGCATTGAACAGCGCCGCCGTCAGCGATAGGCCATCAGCCGACCGGGTTTCCTCGAAACTGTGTCCACCATCGCTGCTCTGCACCATCAGCCCGTCCAACCCGACCGCCAGCACACGAGAGCCCGCTACCGCTACGCAAGTGACAGAGCCCTTGCTTTGCGTGGGTACTCGGCGAAAGCCCTTGCCGTCCGCTGAACCCTGCAACAAGGTGCCGCGCTGGCCACCCAGCAGCAGACGCCCATCGGCCAGTACCGCGCCTGACCACAGGGTGCCTTCGTAGCCGGTATCCAGGTAACGCCAGTTCTTTCCGTGGTCATCGGAGTGCAGCACCTGCCCATGCTCGGCCGTGGCGTACAGCGTGCCGCGGCTGTCGGCAAACAGCCCCATCAGGTTGAGGTCGGCGCGCTTGGCCCCGGGCCGCGCTTGCACCGCCTGCTCAGCCCACGTCAGCCCCCCATCCTCGGTCGTCAGCACCAACGACCAGAGACCTACCGCCACGCCCTGCCGGGCATTGAAGAAGTGCACGGCGAACAGTGGTCGGTCTTCTTCGGTGGCCAGGCGCTGGAGCTGCCAGGACTCCCCGCCATCGGTGGTGGCCAGGATCGCGCCCCAGTGGCCCACCGCCCACCCGCGCTTGGCATCCACGAACGACACCCCCGTCAATGGCGTGGACAGCGGTACCGACCTCGCCTGGTGCCACTGCTTGCCCTGATCATCGGACAACAACACGACACCGTGGTCGCCCACGGCAACCACGCGCGCCCCGGCCCAGCCAGCGGCCAACATGGTGGCCTGCGTGGCATTGCTCGCCTGCACGGCCGGCACGGCTTGCAACGGCGCGGCCTGAAGAGACATCAGCGGCAATGCTGCTGCGAGCAAGGCCGCGGTGAATGAAACCCTGAATTTCATGTTTCTCTCCTCAGTGCACCAACGCGCCGATCATGCGCACGGGGCGTTTACGCGGGAACACCCGCTCCAGCCAGACGGCGAAAGCCGGCAGCACGGTCATGGCCATGACCATGTTGACGATGAACATGAAGGCCAGCAGCTTGCCCATGTCGGCCTGGAACTTGAGCTCCGAGAACGCCCAGGTGGCCACGCCCACGGCCAGGGTGATGGCGGTGAAAATAGTGGCGACACCCACCTCGAGCAGCGCGCACTCGACCGCCTTGGTGATCGACTGGCCATGGGCCAGGTGCAGTTGCAGGCGATTGTAGATATAGAAGGCATAATCGACGCCAATGCCCACCGCCAGCACCATCACCGGCAAGGTGGCGATGGTCAGGCCGATCTGCAGTTCCTTCATGAACCAGTAGCCAATGAAAGTGCCGATAGTCAGCGGCAGGCAACACACCAGGACCGCTCGCAGGTCCCGGTACACCACGAACACCAGCAATGCGATGGCGGCATAGACATACAGCAGCATGGGGGTTTCGCTTTTTTCCACCTCTTCGTTGATGGCGGCCAGGACGCCGGCGTTACCGGACGCGAGGCGAACCGAAATGCCTGGCATCGGGTACTCGCTGCGGAACGCCTTGGCGGCGTCCACCACTCGGTTGATGGTGGTGGCCTTGTGGTCTGCCAGGTACAGGTGCACAGCCGACATGTTGCAGTCGGTGCGCATCAGCCCGGGCGTACGCGCCACCTCGGTGGCCAACGCGGCATAGTTCATCGGGTCAATGGGCACCGCCGCCATCTTCGGATTGCCTTCGTTGTAGCCCTCGTTGAACTGGCGCATGTTGGTGGAGAAGGACGCGACCGACAGGACACCGGGCACCCCCTGCATGGCCCACACGAAGCGATCCTGGTACTGGCCCAGGGCGACATCCTCGCAGGCCACCTGGCTGTCTTCGCCGGATGCGGCCTTGTTGACTTCGAACACCACGCTGAGCCAGTCCAGACCAATGTCGTAGTTGCTGGCGATGGAGACCGCATCGCGATTGAAGCGCGAATTCTCGCGCAATTCCGGCGCACCTGCCTGCAGCGTGCCAACGACACGGTCATGGCTTTGCCAGATCGCCACCAGGAACACCACCAAGGCCGCGCCAAGCACCCACTGCGCCTTGCGCGGTTCGGCGAGCCGGGCCAGGCCGCGCAGCCAGCGGGTGCGGCGCTGCCGGGAAATTTCCTGGGCGGCCGCATATTTGTCATCGACACGCAGCAACGACGCCATCAACGGCAACATCACCAGGTTGGTGATGATCTTGTAGGCCACGCCAAGCGAGGCCGTGATCGCCAGCTCCCGCACCATCGGGATCGGGATCAACAGCAGCGTCACGAAGGAAACCAGCGCGGTCACCAGCGCCAGCGTTCCGGGAATCAGCAACCCCGTGAAGCTCGAGCGCGCCGCCTCTTCGGCGCGCTTGCCGATGGCGATCTCGCGCACGATGAAGTTGATTTGCTGCACGCCATGGGAAACCCCGATGGCGAATACCAGGAAGGGCACCAGCACCGCCAGCGGGTCGAGCCCGTACCCCAACAGGCGCAGGCTGCCGAACTGCCAGACCAGCGAGGCCAGCGAACAGACCAGCGCCAGCAGCGTGAAGCGCAGGGAGTGGCAATACCAGTACACTGCCCCCGCCGTCAGCAGCAACGCCAGCAAACAGAACTCCAACACCGCTGAAGCCCCGTCAGCGATGTCGCCGATCTGCTTGGCGAAACCGATGATCTGGATTTCGAAATCGCCATCTTCGAACTGCTGGCGGATCTCCTTCTCCAGCCTGTGGTTGAACGCCACGTAGTCCAGGTGGGCGCCATGGGTGTCGTACTCGTTGAGTTCCACCGTGATCATCGCGCTGCGCTGATCACGGGAAACCAGCGTGCCGATGAAACCACCCTGGGCAGTGGAGCTGGCGATCGTCGCGATGACCTGGTCATCCAGGTGCTCGGGAGAAACCGTCCCCGGTACCAGTGGATCCGCGCGAAAACCCTCTTCGGTGATTTCGTTGACGAAGGCATTGGGCGTCCACAACGAACGCACGCTGCTGCGCGAAACACCCGGAAGAAAGGTCACTGCCTGGGTGACGTCATACAGCCGTTTCAGGCCAGCGGCGCTCCAGATATCGCCCTGTCGGGCCTTGACCACGAGGGTCAGCCGGTTCGCCCCCAGCAGGTCATTGCGGTAAGCCTCGAATGTCTCGATGTATTCATGGCCTACCGGCAATTGCTTTTCGAAGCCGGCATCCATGCGCAGTTGCACGGCGAACCAGCCCATGATCAGCGTGAACACCGCCAGGCTCGCCAGCACCAGACGACGATGCCCGAACAACACACTCTCGACACGTGACAGCAGACCAGGTGCCGGAGCTTCGGATAACTTTACAGAACCGTTCACGGCGGGCCTCACAAGGTGCGGGAAATCGCGATGCCGACATAGTCGCGGTCACGATAAAGCTGGTCGTAGGGCGTGTCGCCGCCCATGAACTTCGCGTAGTTGAGGGAGATCTGCCAACTGGCCGGGTTTCGCACGAAGTTCAGATAAAGGTTCATGCTGCTCGCGTCTTCGGTGAAGGTCGCACTCAAGTTCGGCGTTCTGCCCCCCAGCGAGCGCGAATAGAAGACACCTGGAGTGACCTGCCAGCCAGGTAACAAGGTGCCGTCGTAGGTCAGGCTGAAGTCCAAATTGATGCCCGAGGACGTCTTGTCGCCACGGGACTTGGGCGCTGTCGCAGGGTCCAGCTGCCAGGCATTGAGCCCCGCGGCAAGGGGCTCGCCATTGACCTCGTCATGCAGTCCGGGGTAGTGGATGACCACCAGTTCCGACAGCAGGGTACCCGTGCTGGCTCCGGTGAAATCGAGCAGCGTCGGGGAGTTGGACGGTGTGAAGCTGTAAAGGCCGGTGAGGTGCCACTGGAATTTCTTTTCGTCTTTCCAGCATTTGCCCCCATTGCTGGAACACAGGTCGACAACAGGGTTGAGCATGACCGAATCCTTCGGCCGGTAAGAAAGCTCTGTACCCACTGCCCAGTCACCGATCGGCATGTTGGCACTGACGCCATACATCATCCGGTCTTCCTGGTATTCCCAGGTCGGTGCCGCCGCGAAGGTGTTAGGGTCAAGAATCGCGACGCGCAATGATGGCAACTTGTCGTGATAACGCATCACGTAGAAGCCATAGTTGATGTCGCTGTCTTCCGGCTGCCAACGCAGCGAAAGGCCCCACTGGCCGCTGTCGCGGGCGTCTTTTTCGGAGAACCCATAGTCTCCCCTGCCCTCACCCAGCGCGTTGGTAGTGGACCAGTAGCTGCCCACCGGCGGCAACTCGCTCTTGTTCCAGCGAAATTGATAGTAGGCCTCGACGTTGACACCCGAGCCCAGGCCCGAGGCGACACTGAGCATCGGCGCGGGCAGCACGGCCTCCTTGAGCTGCACGCCAGGGCGCGCCAAGGCTTGGTAGTCGTAGGCGTTGGTGTTGTTGATGCCACCGGCCACGAACAGGCTTTCGCCCCAGTTGATCACCTGGTTACCCAGGCGCGCGCGGACCCGCTGCCCGCCCACGTTGAAGCCTTTGCTCACCCACAGGTCCAGCAGGCGAGCCTTGAAGGCGAGGTCGTCACGCGCGTCGTCACTCAGCCCGTTGCTACCGACGCTCTCAGGGGTGTTGAACGACAGCGTGCCGGTGGTATCGGTGGCAGCGAAGTCGCGGATCCAGGTGCCACGCGCCATGAAGGTGACGTCCTCGGGCATCTTGAGCAACAGCTCATGGGTGCCCTTGAGGTAGTTGGTGAACATGTCGCCGCGGTCGTAATTCAGGTCGCCCTGGTCCGCCACGCCGGAACTCTGTGCCAGGCAGCCGGAGGGCACATTGTGCCCGGTCGGCCCCTGGTTGATCAGGTTGCAGCCCCGCGACTCGGTACGCAGGCCCATGCCTGCGGTAATCGTGGAATCGAAGGAGCCATTGAGGGTTTCGGTTTCAAATGTGAACCCCATTGCCAAGGGGGTTGCGCACACGATGACAAGGCCTGACGCTTTCGTAATTATTTTTTTCATGTTGGCTCTCGATCTGGCGTCGGTTTAGCGCTCGCTGATGGCTCGCAGGTTGTCGGAGGTGAAGAAGTCGCGCTTCAGGCGAGGGTTGCCACTGTCTTCGGTGATCCAGCGAATATCGTTCTTGCCTGCCCCGATGGAGGTCATGTCGAAGAGGTAGCGACCCTCGGCCAGGTTGTACTGGACCTGGGCCTGCACGTCGCAAGCGCCGGTCTCGAACACGGGAATCGAGAACCCTTCACGCACCTTCCAGATCTGCCCTTGCTTGTCGAAGTCGACGGCCAGCAGCGGGTTCCAGCTGTCCTCGTCGATGTAGAACATGCGTTTGGGCGCTTGGTGGCGCATGCCTTGGCGAACATTGGCCTCGACGACCCAGACGCGATGCAGTTCATAGCGACGCGACTGCGGCGAGATCGAGTCGTTGCCAGCGAACGCCTCCACCTTGTCAGCGGTGTCGTAGGCACCGAAATCGTTGTAAGGCACCAGCAGCTCCTGCTTGCCAACCAGCTTCCAGTCGAAACGGTCCATGGTGCCGAAGAAGATGTTCGCCTCGTCCACGGTGTACTGGTTGTCGAGGCCGATCTGTGGCGCGTCGTAGGAATACGACGGCATGCGCCGCACGCGACGCTGACCAGGGAAGTAGTAGAAGGTCGTGGCCTGCTCGCCGGCCACAGCCGTTTGCACGGCGGATTGACCGGCCAGCGCAGCGGGCTCCAGGTAGTTGAAGAAGGTCGCGTTCTCCAGCCGGCCATAGGAAGAGAAAAGCGCGCTCCCCTTCTTGCCCCAAGGGGTCAGGAAGAAGGTGTCGGTCGACTGGCGCAACCATTCCCCGCCCTTGCGCGGAGAAATGCCTGAAATGCTCCGAGGAATTTCCACGCCGACGCCGCGATAGCGCATCTTCATGTTCCACATCACCTCGGCCCCGGTGCTGGGCATCGGGAACGGGATACCGGGTACATGGGCTTCTTCAAGGGCTACACCGGCAGCGTCGAGCTTGGCAAAGCCAACGTTTTGCCTGGTGTTCTCGATCACGAAATCCGGCGCGCTGCAGGTACGACGGGTCGGGTAGACATCCATGCGATAGCCTGGGACTTTCTTGAACAGTTCGAGCTGGCCAGGGGACAGCTTGCTCGCATGCTGTGTCACATTGTTCGCGTCGATGCTGTAGAGGGGCTTATCACCCTTGAACTTCCAGTGCTCCCCTCGTACCTGGCCGTAACTCCATCCCGCCCCCTGCTGCCCTGGCTGTGCCCAGGCCGGAATATCCCCGCTTGAACCCGCTGCCCTCTCACCGCCCAGAGGGGTCAGCTTCGAACCCAGCGCCTCAGGCTCCTGGGTCGCTGCCTGAACCGAGCAGATCGCGGTCGATACCGCGCAAGCCAGCAGCAGTTGCCTGAAAACACGGCGAGCGGACACTTCACCTTCCAGCCGTTCAGTCACTTCTTTCATTGCAGGATCCTCAACAAAGGGCTTTGACCGTGGCTCGACTTTCCAGACGGAAAACCAACCCTGTCACACCTCATGATCAATTGACCTGATCAACCGACCATGTCGCAAGATCATGAGGCAAGCCATATGCCAGAATCCTCATGAACAAATATATTCTTTTAATATCAATTAGTTAGATGATGCTCGCTACGGTGGACGCAGAGCTTTCATGCACCATCATGTGAATTATCGAAACAAGTGTTACCAAAAGATGATCGACGACTGGGCACAACGACACCAGCTGAGGCGTGCCATTCACCCGACAACCGTACGGCGCATAAAAATGCCCCCCAAAAAAAACCGCCCCGAGGGGCGGCAAAAAAGCAGGCCTGTGGCCCGCCATGGAGTAAACGCTATCGGGAATGAACGAGCGACTGAGAGGAAACCCGCTTGGAGCGCTCAAGCGCGCCATAGGCGTAGTACAACTGCACGATCGAATAGGACCAGGTCAGGAAGGCGAAGGTCATGAAGACCATCTTCGTGTCATCGCCCGGAATCGGAAAGAAGTCATACCGCAGCGCCACCGTCAGCCCCGCCGCCCCGCCCAGCACGGTAGCCAATGCATGGAACACCTCCCCGGCACGTGCCAGGCGCCACGTGAAGTAGCACAGGTACACCGTGTAGAGTGACCACATGAGCACGTAGAAGTACGCCAATGAATCGTTGACGATGCCAGACAGGTAGTAGACGCAGGTGGCGGCAAAACCGGCCACGAACAGCAGCAGGTCTTTTGCTATAGAAGGTTTGTAACCGTGGGTAACCGCCATCAACCCCAATGTTGCGATAACAGGTACGCCCACCCCGCGCGAAAACGCATCGAGAAAAATCGCGACATTGTAATTGGCCTGCCAACCCGTCGCGATAAACGTCGTGAAGTTCGATGCGGAAATCCCCACGACCAGGAACTCCAGGCCAAGCAGATAATTCTTCCGCCTGACGAATGCCACGCCATAACCCAGCCCGCACACCACCAACAGAATGCACGAAACCAGTGCACCTAGATCTCTGAGCTCCACGATAACCGCCTCTGTAAATAATGCCGCGCCACAGCCTTGCGCCATCGAGGCGCCGGCACTGTTCAGTTTTGCAATGCACTGTCTTTGCGCACTTTTTTATCGGTCCAGGCATCCAACAACCGGGCCGCTGCAAACGCCGTGTTTATGGCGCACCATTGGAAGGGCTCCGGCAGCATGGACGGTGTCTTGTGCTGCAATGCCGAAAGCAGTGGCGGCTTTTGGCCGTTGATTCTCTGGGCGAACAGCGAGCCCATGAGCGATTGCGTCGCAAGGCCATGCCCCGAACATCCCGCCGTATAGAAAATGTTCTGTTTCGCCCCCGTCGTGCCGATGACGGGCAGGAAGTCGTAAGCCCCACTTACATAACCGCTCCAGCAGTGCTGAATGCCAAGGCCTTGCAGACCCGGAAAACGTTGGCGCAACACCCGCGCCAACGCGGCATAGGCGCTGTAGTCCGGAATGTTGGGAGTCTTGGAGCCGTAGGCGTAGCCCAACTGTTTGACCGTCAACACCAGGGTGTCATGCGCCGTCAGGCGGTGGCTCTCCATCGTGTAGTGCGGGGTGATGATCCCTTCTCGCCCTTTCCATCCCAGGGCAGCCAACTGCTCCGTCGACAGGGGCTCGGTTTCGATTGCCGATACGCGAATCGGCGCCACCTTGTTGCGCAACAGTCCCACCTGAGGCGTATAGGCGTTGGTTGCCATGACCATCACGGGCGCCGTTGCAGTGCCGAACGGGGTCTTGCAAGTGATGACTTGCCCTTCACTGTAGGAAACCAACGGGGTGCGTTCGTAGAGTTTCACGCCGGCCTGGATGGCCGCACGGCGCAGGCCACCGATGTACTTCCCTGGGTTCAGGGTGCCACCGCGCTGCTCGCTGCCAAACAAAAAGGCAGGTGGGAGCCCGCGGGCGCGCATCTCGGCCTGGTCCACGAAACGGGTCACAGAGCCCAATGTGTGCCCAAGCGCCATGTTCGCGCGCAGCCGCTTTTCCTGACCTGGATGCACGGCAGCTCGGATAACTCCCGAGGGGATGTAGTCACAATCTATACCCAACGCCGCGAAACGCCCTTCCACATACGTGACAGCCTCGTCGTAGAAACTGACGAACGCCCTGGCCTGTTCCAGCCCCACGCGCTTGACGAAGACTTCGCACTCGATTCCCATGCTGCCGAGCAGGTAACCGGCATTGCGCCCACTGGCACCGAAACCGGCGAACTCCTGCTCCAGCACGATGACGCTCGCCCCAAGGGCTGACAGCTCCAAGGCCGTCGATAAACCGGCAAACCCGGCTCCTATCACGATCACATCGGCATGCGCGTGACCTTTCAATTCAGGTTGCAGGTCGACAGGACGTTCCACCCACCCGCCGAGGCTGCGAAACCTCAGTGTTTCAGAACCGTTCCCGGCCACATTGTTCGACGCATTCATTCACTTCGCTCCAGGGAATTCTGCCAAGGAGAAGGGTTAGAAGCCTTTGCCTGGCTCGGAGAAAGACGCCATGCCCAGAAGCTCTTGTGGGTCGCGCATCTGCCCATCGATTTCAACCCAACCCAGCAGCGTGGAGCTGGCACTCCAACCCAGCAGACGTTGCAGTTGCGCAGGGAGCTGCCGAACACGCTCAACAGGAATGGACAGGAAGTGGTTTTCTTCCAGTCGCAGGAAAGCCAAGTCATACGCCATGGTCAGACCGGTGCGAGGCGTTGAGGATGTATTGGCGCCGCCACCGTGGTAGACCGACCCCATCCATAGCAGCGCGGAGCCTGCCTTCATTTCGGCGGCGATTGTTTCTTCCTGCGTTGGCATGCGTTCGTCATCCCATTGATGGCTGCCGGGAATGACACGTGTCGCACCGTTCTCTTCGGTGAAGTCCGTAATGGCCAGCATGATTTGCAGCCGAGCCTCACGACCATATTGCGGATGCCGCCAGAGCGATGTGGCATCGTCGCGATGCAAAGGTTGCAAACCCTGGCCTGGGCCGATCTGGATCGCCTGGGTAATGCTGAGTTGGATATCCGGCTCGATCTCGACGCGGTCGCTTCCGACCCAGACATGGGTAGGTGTTTGCAAGATCTTTCTGGCGGACTCGAGAAACAACGGATTCAGCGCCACCTCTACAGCCGTGTCACTTCGCCCGAGGATTCGGGCGACGCGGCGTGTCTGGGTGCCGGCAAAATAAGGGTCCATACCGCAAGGCGTGACACTCAAAAAGGTGTCCAACTCCTCGGTCAGGGCCTTCAAGGTGCCTTCCGAGACAAAGTTGGAAATGATTACGGCACCGTCACGCTTGATGATTTCCGCTACCTGCTCGACCGGTGTATCGCTGCTGACCGTCGAAAGTTTCCGTGTATCCATTTGCGCATTTACCTGTGTGCTTTGAGTCATTGTTTGTCAGCGGATCTGCGCCCAGTGCCCGGCTACAAGTTGCCGTAGGCACCCTGCGCTCACCTGTCGCGAACGCCGAAAATACGGCACTACCGACAAGAGCGATCGACTGATCAACCGACATGATCACTTGATCAAGTCTCATGACCAAAGCAATTCACGTGCCGTTTTCCTGACCCGCGCCAGCGTCCACGGAAATTCAGGGGCGAGCGCCTGGCCTGCCGATGCACGGTGATACTGGCGTTCCCAAATCGGTGCCTCCCCGTGTTCGCCCGGAACGCCATATTGTGTATTAACGAAACACTTGTTATCTAAACTTTCCCAGGGAAGGCGTCGCGCAGACCGACCCCTGACGCTCAATCGCATCGACGCATGGATTGGGAAACAACCATGCGTTAGCATTCGTCCCCGCCGAGGCCAGACCCGATGGCTGGCGGCAATACCGAAGAGGGAGAAATGCCCAATGGCTCGAATAGGCGCTGAATTGCGCAGACAAGACTTTATTGAAGCCACCGTGAAAGTGATCGCGGAACATGGAATAGCCAACGCCACCACTCGCCGTATCGCGGCCGAGGCGAATTCGCCACTGGCTTCGTTGCACTACGTCTTCCATACCAAGGACGAGTTGTTCTATGCGGTCTATGAGTCCTTGATCAACATGCCGCAACAGTCGTTACAGGACGTACCCGCAGGCGCCACGGCGGCAGAGTCGGTGGGGGAAATGCTGCGCCAGCTCGTCAAATGGTTCACCGCCCACCCTGACCTGGCGACCACACAGTTCGAGCTCTTCTTCTGGAACCTGCGCAACAACCCGGCGATGGCAACCAAGATCTATACCGTATCCGTCGAAGCGACCAAGCAAGCCATCGAAAAGGTCACTGGCCCCGGGCTGGACCAGGCCAGGCTCACCACCATCAGCCGCTTGCTCATCAACCTGTTCGACGGCCTGTTGCTGGCGTGGTCCGCCCATGGCGACCGGGAACGCTTGGAAGCCGAGACCGAAACCGCCTGCCAAGCTGTAAAACTGCTGGTGGCCAGTTACTGATCAAGGTTCGAATGCGCCGTGCTTCAGTACGGCGCGATCGGTACTGACTAGCCATCAACCTGGCTTACCTTCCCGCCTTTCTCATACCGGGCGACTGCCCCAGCCTGCCCCCTCCTTGCCTCTCCCTTTCTTGAGAGAACTGCCCCCGCGCCATGGCGCGATGGTGCAAATCATCCCAAACCAATAGAAACCTGGTGCATTTCGCACCTTGATCCGCCTGCGTTGCCAATCCTATTCTTGCCAAACGATCAAGTCATTTGACCAAGTCTCTAATAACACAACAAATAGGAGGCGACATGTCCTCTCACACTGCTCTTCCGGTTGAGCCGCTCGATATTTTGATCATGGGAGCCGGTGTGTCTGGCATTGGTGCGGCAGCCTACCTGCGGCGACATCAGCCGCACAAACGTTTTGCGATTCTCGAGTCCCGCGAACGAATGGGCGGCACCTGGGACCTGTTCCGTTACCCCGGCATTCGCTCTGACTCGGACCTGTACACCTTCGGTTTCGACTTCAAGCCTTGGACCAAAGCAAAGTCCCTGGCGGACGCCGCAGACATTCTCGAGTACCTGCGAGAGGCCATCGACGAATATGAACTGGCCTCCTTCATCGAGTACCGGCAGAAAGTCGTTTCGGCGAACTGGCAGAGCGATAAAGGGCTCTGGGCAGTGAGCGTCGAGGATGGTCACACGGCAGAAACCCGCATCATCGAGTGCCGCTGGTTGTTCAGTGCAGGCGGTTACTACCGTTATGACCAAGGGTTCAGCCCACGCTTCGAGGGCACGGAGGCGTTCACGGGACAGATCATTCATCCCCAGCACTGGCCGGAAAACCTGGACTACACGGGCAAGCGTGTCGTCGTCATCGGCAGCGGTGCAACGGCGGTAACCTTAATTCCAGCGATGGCGGACAAGGTCGCCAGCATCACCATGCTGCAGCGCACCCCTTCCTACATCATCAACCAGCCCGCCAAAGACTCCGTTGCAGCGTTTCTGCGCAAAATCCTGCCTGCGCAAACCGCCTATTCCCTTACACGCTACAAGAACGCCAAGATCACCCTGGCTTTCTGGGCATTCTGCCAACGCTTCCCCAAGCTTTCGAAAAAGCTGCTGCTGTGGCTGACCCGCAAGGAATTGCCCAAAAACTACCCGGTCGACGTACATTTCAACCCGCCCTACAACCCGTGGGACCAGCGCTTGTGTTCGGTCCCCGAAGGCGACTTGTTCAAAGCGATCAGCGCAGGCAAAGCCGACATCGTCACCGATCACATCGAGCGGTTCACCGAGTCCGGGGTATTGCTCAAATCGGGCAAGGCACTAAACGCCGACATCATCGTCACCGCCACGGGGCTGAACGTACAGCTGTTCGGCGGCATCACCCTGCACAAGGACGGCCGACCGGTGATACTCAGCGAAACCCTGGCCTACAAAGGCATGATGCTCTCCGGCGTGCCCAATTTCGCCTTTGCCGTGGGCTACACCAACTCGTCCTGGACCTTGAAAGTGTGCTTGCTGTGCGATCACTTCTGTCGCCTGCTGGGCTTCATGGACCAGCAGGGCCATAACGTCTGCGAGCCCAATGCCCCGGCCGCTATCGAAACACGCCCCTTGCTGGACTTTGGCGCCGGCTACGTGCAACGCGCCTTGGACAGCATGCCGCGCCAAGGGCCGCGTGAGCCCTGGGTGATGTCGATGGACTACTTCCGCGACGTCAAACTGCTGCGGCGGGGCAACGTTGCCGACAAGTGCCTCTCGTTCACCACAGTGCCCAACGCGCCCTTGCACGCTGGTGTCATGCTGCAGCAACAAGGTAGCCGTCGATGAGCGCCGATCGCTTCTGCGAGCTACCGGGGGAGCTCAAGCTCTGCTATCGCACCCACGGCGCTGACGACGCCCCGGCGGTCCTGCTCATTGTCGGCCTGGGGCTGCAATTGACCTACTGGCCGCAACCGATCATCGCCGGCCTGGTCGAGCGCGGGTTTCGCGTCATCACGCTGGACAACCGCGACTCGGGCCGGTCCTTCTTCACCGACGTGGTGCCTCCCACGGCCATGCAGCAGTTCTTGCGCAAGCGCACCCCCGGCTATGACCTGGGCGACATGGCCAACGACGTGATCGCGCTCATGAACGGCCTGAACCTGGAAACGGCGCACGTGGTGGGGATGTCGATGGGCGGCATGATCGCCCAGACCCTCGCTGCCCGGTACCCCGAGCGCGTCAGGACACTCACCTCGATCTTCTCGACCACCGGCTCGCTGCGCGTCGGCCAGCCCGCGCTCAAAGCCCTTTTCCAGCTACTGCGCCGCCCGCCGCGCAACCAGCAGGAAAGCGTTCGGGACTACGTGGACATCATGCGCCTGATCGGCTCGACCCTCGAATGCGACGAGCAAGCCCTGCGCAACTACGCCACGCAGGCCTGGGAGCGCGGCGGTGGCGAGGCGAGCAACCTCGGCACCGCCCGGCAGATCGGCGCCATCATCAACTCTGGAGACCGCACCCAGGAGCTGCAGCGGGTTCGCTGCAGCACGCTGGTCATCCACGGGGACAAAGACCTCATGGTCGCGACCACCGGAGGCTTCGCCACGGCCGCGGCGATTCGCCAGTCGAGCCTGGTGCTATTGCCTGGGATGGGGCATGACTTCCCAACGTGCCTATCGGGCACGCTGCTTTCCCTGCTGGCAGGACACATGCGCTAACACCGTTTTCGTTTAGGGGCGGATTGCTTGGCCGCCCCTCTTTTTATTCCACCAGAGGCTTGTCGCAACAGGTTTAACCCAAACACAAAACAACAACATTCCAGTTTCAAGCACGCCTGAGCCGCGACGACGGCTTGGCGCGATGCTCCTCCACTGCCCGTTCAACAACGACAACAACTGAGCAAGAGGTACGTATGGAATTCAAGTTCTTACTCCCCACCAAAGTCGTGATGGAGCCAGGCCTGCGTGAGCGCACTGGCGAGCATCTGCGTGAATTGGGGCTCAAGCACGTTCTGATCGTCACGGATGCCGGGGTCAAGGCCGCCGGGCTGCTGAACAGCGTTTACGCCAGCCTGGAAAGGTCGGGCATTTCGTTCGATGAAATCGCGGACGTGAAGGCAAACCCTCGCAGCGAAGACATCAACCGCGCGGCACAGCTGTACCGCGGCAAAGGTATCCAGGGCCTCCTGGCCATCGGCGGCGGCAGCGCGATGGACGCGGCCAAGGCCATCAGCCTGCTGCTGACCCACGAGGGCCGAATCGAGGACTACGAGGGCTCTTTCACCCTTAAGCATGCCATCCCGCCTATCGTCGTCATCCCGACCACTGCGGGCACCGGCAGTGAAGTGACCTGCTTCGCGGTGATCACCGACACCGCCCGCCATTTCAAGATGAGCGTCCAGGATTACCGGGTCGGGCCCGTTTTGGCACTGCTCGACTCCCATATTCTCGACACGCTGCCCGCGTCGATTGCCGCCGCAACCGGCATGGATGCCCTCACCCACGCCATCGAAGCCTACACCGGTCGCATGTCCAACCCGATCAGCGACGGCCTGGCGCTGCACGCCATCCGCCTGATCAGCCAACACCTCAAGCCCGCCGTGCTGGAGCCTGGCAACCTGCACGCCCGCGAGCAGATGCTAGTGGCAAGTCTGATCGCCGGCATGGCCTTCGGTAACGCGGACGTTGCCAGCGTGCACTGCATCTCCGAAGCCATCGGTGGCATGTACGACACGCCGCACGGGGTGGGCAACGCGATCTTCCTGCCGTTCGTGTTCGGTCACAACCGCGATGCCGACATCACCCGCCACGCCCAGGTCGCCTATGCGCTCGGGATCGACCCCAACCTCTCGCCGGCCGAGGCCGCCGAGGCCGCTGTCGGTTACCTGTTCCAGATGAGCAAGGATCTGGGTATCCCCCGCTTCGCCGAGGTGAAGGGCGTGCGCGAGGAAGACTTCCTGACCATCGCTGATAAGTCGAAGAAAAACTTCTCCGACAGCAGCAATGCCAAGGAGATGACCGTCGAAACCTACCGTGAAATCGTCGCCACCGCTTACCACTTCGTAGCGTGAGGGATGTCAGTCATGAGCGATTCAACCCCTGGCGCTTCGCTGAAGCGCACCCTGGGCCCGTTTTCGGTGCTGTTGTTCGGCCTGGCATTCCTGGCCCCGTTGATCGTCTTCGGCACCTATGGCGTGATCACCCAAGCCAGCGGCAACACCACGGCGATGGCCTACCTGATCGCGGCAACCGGCGTGGTGTTCACGGCGTTGAGCTATGGCCGGCTGGTCAAAGTGTTCCCGGTAGCCGGTTCGGCCTACACCTATACCCGCAAGATGCTCAGCGCCAACCTCGGCTTCATGGTGGGCTGGGCCGCCCTGCTCGATTACTTCTTCATCCCGATGCTGATCTGGCTGCTCGGCGCGAGCTACCTCAACATGGCGTTTCCAGAAGTGCCGCAGTGGGTGTGGATCGTCGGGTTCATCGTCTCCACCTCGCTGCTGAACGTGCTGGGTATCCAGGTTGCCAACCGTTTCAACGTGCTGTTGATGGTCGCGCAACTGGCTATCATCGTCGTGTTCATCGGCCTGTGCGTGCACTACATCGTCGCGGCCAACGGCCCTGGCGGGCTGTTGTCGGCCAAGCCGTTCTTCAACCAGGATGTGCCCTTCGCTACCAGCATGGCCGGCGCCGCCATTGCCGCCTACTCGTTCCTGGGCTTTGACGCGCTGTCCACGCTCAGCGAGGAAACCCGCGACCCGGGCCGCACACTGCCGCGCGCCATCCTGCTGGTCGCGTTGACCGGCGGCGCGGTCTACGTCTGCTCCTCGTACTTCATGTACCTGGCGCACCCCTCCCCCACCTTCGAGTTCGTGGACGGGGCTGCCTTCGAGATCGCCCGCATGATCGGCGGCGACCTGTTCTTCGCCGTGGTCCTGGCGGGGATCATCATCGCCCACTTCGCCGCGGGCATGTCATTCCAGGCCAGCGTGGGCCGGCTGCTGTACGCCCTCGGCCGGGACAACCAACTGCCACGCAAGCTGTTCGGGGCGTTGCACCCTCGCTACAAGACCCCGGTCTTCAACATCCTGCTCTGCGGCATTTTCGGCACCGCAGGTTTTGGCCTGACGATCGCCACCGCGACGTCCCTGGTCAATTTCGGCGCTTTTCTGGCCTTCACCGCCGTCAACCTCTGCGCGTTGCGGCTCACCTTTGACGCACGCGTCAAGGACGGGGCTGGCCTGCTACGCGGCGTGCTCTTCCCACTCATCGGCCTGGTCACGGCCGGCTGGATGCTGGCCAGCCTGGATAAAGACGCACTGATCATGGGTTGTAGCTGGCTCGCCCTGGGCGCGGTTTACCTCGCCTGCCGGACCAGTTTCTTCCGCAACCCAGTGCCTGACGCGCTGGCGTAGCGGCCACCTTCCAATCGAATGCCCTGACGACAACCACAAGGCAAGGCCCTGGCCTTGCCGTTCAATGGCGAGAATCGACATGCAAACCAAACTCTTGATCAACGGTGCCCTGGTGGCCGGCGAAGGCGAAAACCTCGACGTGTACAACCCGTCCCTGGGCAGCGTCCTGGTACAGACCACCGAAGCCAGCCGTGCCCAGGTCCATGCCGCGGTGCAAAGCGCGGATGCGGCCTTCGATGCCTGGTCGCAAACACCGCCCAAGGACCGGGCGGCTCTGCTGCTCAAGCTCGCTGACAGCATCGACGCCCAGGCGCCGGTGTTTGCCCGCCTGGAGGCAGACAACTGCGGCAAGCCGTTCACCGCCGTGCTGCAGGATGAACTGCCTGCCGTATCCGACGTGTTCCGCTTCTTTGCCGGTGCCGTGCGCTGCCTGCAGGGCTCGGCGGCGGGCGAGTACATCCCGGGCCACACCTCGATGATCCGCCGCGACCCGGTGGGCGTGGTCGCCTCCATCGCTCCGTGGAACTACCCCCTGCTGATGGCGGCCTGGAAACTGGGCCCGGCCTTGGCCGGCGGCAACACCGTCGTGCTCAAACCGTCGGAACACACACCGATGAGCACCTTGAAACTGGGCGAGTTGCTCGCCGACATCTTCCCCGCCGGCGTGGTCAACATCGTCCACGGTCGCGGCGCCTCGGTGGGTGAGCCGCTGACCAGCCACGCCCAGGTACGCATGGTGTCGCTGACCGGCTCCATGCGCACCGGCAGCCGCATCATCGAAGGCACCGCCGACAGCGTCAAACGCATGCACATGGAGCTTGGTGGCAAGGCACCGGTGTTGATCTTCGACGATGCCGACATCGACGCCGCCGTCGATGGCATCCGCGCCTTCGGCTTCTACAACGCCGGCCAGGACTGCACCGCCGCGTGCCGCCTCTATGTGCAGAAGGCGGTGTACCCGGAGTTCGTGCGCAAGCTCGGCGAAGCCGTGTCCAGCATCAAATGTGGCCTGCAGGATGACCCAGCGACCGAAATGGGCCCGCTGATCACCCAAGAGCACCTGGAGCGTGTCGAGGGCTTTGTCAACCGTGCCAAGGAACTGCCGCACATCGAGGTGATCACCGGCGGCAAGCGCGCTGCGGGTGGTGGCTTCTTCTTCGAGCCGACGGTCCTGGCCGGCGCCACGCAGGAGGACGAGGTGGTGTGCCGTGAAATCTTCGGCCCGGTGGTGACGGTTACGCCATTCGAAGACGAAGCCCAGGCACTGGCATGGGCCAACGAGTCGGACTACGGCCTGGCGTCATCGGTATGGACCGCCGATGTGGGCCGCGCCCATCGCCTGGCTGCCCGCCTGCAATACGGCTGCACCTGGGTCAACACCCACTTCATGCTGGTGAGCGAAATGCCCCATGGCGGCGTGAAGCTGTCCGGCTACGGCAAGGACCTGTCGATGTACGGGTTGGAAGACTACACCGTGGTCCGTCACGTGATGTTCAAGCACTGACCGCCCACGTCCCGGATAGCCAAGATCATTTTTTTTAGAGGTTTGCATGAACAACATCGAGACGTTCGAAAGACTCGAGTCCAACGTGCGGATGTACTGTCGTGACTTGCCGCTGGTGTTCGACACCGCCCAAGGCAGCAAGATCCGTGGCGAAGACGGCCGCGAGTACCTGGACTTCTTCGCTGGCGCCGGCGCCCTGAACTATGGCCACAACGACCCGCGCATGCGCGATGCCTTGATCGCGTATCTGTCGTCCAACGGCGTGACCCATGCCCTCGACCTGCACACCACCACCAAGCGCCAGTTTCTCGAAGCGATCGAGCGCGACCTGTTCCAGCCACGCGGCTGGGACTACAAGGTGCAGTTCACCGGCCCGACCGGTGCCGACGCCGTCGAGGCGGTGTTGAAGCTGGCGCGCAAGGCGACGGGGCGTACCAAGGTCGTCTCGTTCTACGGGGCTTACCACGGCATGACCGCCGGCGCCCTGGCCGTCACCGGCAACCGCACTCGCCGTGGCCCTGGGCTCTCCACCGACGTGGTGTTCGTGCCGTACGAAGACAGCCCCTACGGCGAATTCGACAGCATTGGCTTCCTCGAGCGCCTGGCCAACGACCAGGGCAGCGGCTCGGAACTGCCGGCGGCGGTGATCGTCGAATCGGTGCAGATCCAGGCCGGCGTCTACCCGGCTTCCAACGAATGGCTGCAACGCTTGCGCAAATGGACCAGCGATCACGGCGTGTTGCTGATTTGCGATGAGATCCAAGCGGGCTGCGGCCGGACTGGCGACTTCTTCGGTTTCGAGCGCTCCGGGGTGGTGCCAGACCTGATCACCTGCGCGAAATCGATCGGCGGCTTCGGCCTGCCGATGGCGATCGTGTTGATTCGCGCCGGGCTGGATGTGTGGCAACCAGGCGATCACATCGGCACCTTCCGCGGCAACCAGCTGGCGTTCCTGACGGCCCAGATCGCGCTTGGCTATTGGCGCGATGAGTCGTTCCTGAAGTTGCTGGCCACCAACTGCGCGGCCATGGAGCGCGCGGTCGCCGGTTTCGCGGAAATTCCTGGCGTCGCCTCCGCCCGCTGTCGCGGCATGATCGCCGGCATCGACTTCGGCCGCGGCAACGTCGCACTCGCCAAGGATGCCCAGCAGCGTGTGCTGCAGGCGGGTGTGCTGGTCGACCGCTGCGGCCCGAACGGCGAAATCATCAAGCTGATGCCACCGGTGAACACCCCGACCGACCAGCTCGAAGAAGGCCTGAAAGCCTTCGGCGAATCGGTCGCGGCAGCGTTGAGCCAGTAATCGCTGGGTTCTGGCGTGCGCCAGGTCGCGCAGCGCGCAGAATCGATGGGTTATGGCGACCAGGACATCGTGGCCATAACCCAGTCATTCGCCCGCGACAAAGCGTCCGGGCAATAACCGTGTGATACAGGCCTTTCGGATCGAACCTGAAGCCAACAACAATAAAAATCGCTGGAGGATCATATGCGCCGATTTGGTTTTCTACTGGCCGTGTTGACGCTGGCCGTTTTCCTGAGTGCCCTGCTTGCCCCCAGGCCTTCTCTCGTCAACCGAGCGGCGGCGCAGCACATGGGGCATCCGATCAGCAGCATTGGGGAGATCTTCAGGGGTTACTAAGGAAAGAACCCGGCCGCTGCCACGCATCCGCCAGCGGCCGCAGGTGATCAATGATCGACCGCACCGCTGGCGCCAAGGCCGGTCTGGCCCCTTACGAACTGGTCGGCGAACGCCGCCCTTTCCGTCTTGGCTCGCGCAGTCCGGTCCAGCCGGGAAACGCCATACGCCACCGCAAACGCCAGCGGCATGGAGAACAGCGCAGGCTGGGTATAGGGGAACAACGGCTCGGCAAAGTGCAACACATCCACCCACACCAGCTTGGAAAACACCACGAAGCCCATGGCGCTGACCAACCCCACGTAGCCACCGGCCAACGCGCCGCGCGTGGTCAGCCCCGACCAGAACATCGACAGGAACAGCACCGGAAAGTTGGCCGACGCGGCGATGCCGAACGCCAGCGCGACCATGAAGGCCACGTTGATGTTTTCGAACACGATGCCCAGAGCTATCGCCACCAACCCAAGCCCGAGGGTGGCCAGCTTGGTCACCCGCAGCTCCTGCGACTCGCTGGCCGCGCCCTTCATGATCACCCGCGCATAGAGGTCATGGGCGATGGCGGAAGCCCCCGCAAGCGCCAGGCCTGACACCACGGCCAGGATGGTGGCGAAGGTCACGGCAGACAAAAAGCCCAGCAGCAGGTTGCCGCCTACCGCCTGGGCCAGGTGCATGACCACCATGTTGCCCCCGCCCAGCAGCTTGCCACCCACCTGCCCGCCTTCGAAGAACTGCGGCTGCTGGCTGACGATCACGATCGACGCCAGGCCCAGCAGGAAAATGACATTGAAAAAGTAGCCGATGAATCCGGTGGCATAGAGCACCGACTTGCGCGCCTCACGGGCATCGCTGACGGTGAAGAAGCGCATCAAGATATGCGGCAGCCCGGCGGTGCCGAACACCAGCCCCAGGCTCAGCGACAGCGCGGTCAATGGGTCGGCCAGCAGGCTGCCGGGCGCCAGCAGGCGCTCGCCCAGGGCATGGGTGCCCATGGCCTGGGTAACCAGCGTGTCATAGCTGAAGTCGAACTCGCGCAGCGCCAGGAACAGCACCAGCGAACCGCCTACCAGTAGCAGGAACGCCTTGATGATCTGCACCCAGGTGGTCGCCACCATGCCGCCAAAGGTGACATACAGCATCATCAGCGCGCCAACGATTATCAGGGCGATGTGGTAGTCCAGGCCGAACAGCAGCCTGATCAGTTGCCCGGCCCCGACCATCTGCGCCACCAGGTAGAAACACACCACGGTCAGCGAGCCGATGGCGGCCATGGTGCGCACCTTGCCTTGGTCGAGGCGGTACGAGGTGATGTCGGCGAAAGTGAAGCGGCCCAGGTTGCGCAACCGCTCGGTCATCAACAGCAGCAACACCGGCCAGCCCGCGAAGAAGGCGATGAGGTAGATGTAGCCGTCCATGCCGGAGGTGTAGATGAGCGCGGTGATCCCCAGCAACGTCGAGGCGGACATGTAGTCACCGGCCAACGCCAGGCCGTTCTGCCAGCCCAGGATGCCGCCACCGGCGCTGTAGAAGTCCGCCGTCGAGCGGGTGCGCCGCGCTGCCCACCAGGTGATGCACAAGGTGAAGAGCACGAACACCATGAACATGCCGACGGCATGCAGGTTCAGCGGCTGACGTTGGCCCGCGTCGAGCGCAGGCGATGCCAACAGCAGGCCGGAGTGCAGCAACAAAGCCAGAAGCAGTAGTGTCTTCATGCGCCCTGCTCCTCTTCCAACCCGGCAACCAACGCCTGCGTCAAGCGGTCGAACTCGCCATTGGCCCGGTACACATAGAACGCCGACAGCGCACAGAAGAACACGAACAGGAAAGCGCCGGCCGCGACGCCGAAGGTCATGTTCGACCCCTCGGCCAGGCGCCTGGCGATCAGCTCGGGCCAAAACGATACCAACGCGATGTAGCCATAGAACGTGGTCAGGATCAGCACGAACAGGCTCAGGGTAAAACGGTTTCTGCGCGTCACCAGTTGCTGGAACCGGGCACTGGCGCGAACACGCGCGTATAACAGGCTGGACATGGGACACCTCGATCAATGTACTTGTTGTTATGGGGTGTGCAGGTATTGCAGCTCGATCAAGGCTCGGCGTCGGCGGTCTGCGCCTCCTGTTGCCGGGCCCACTCGCGCAGGATGAACTTCTGGATCTTGCCGGTGGCGGTCTTGGGCAGCTCCGTGAGCGACACATTTCGCGGCGCCTTGAAATGCGCCAGGCGCTCGCGGCACCAGCGGATCAGATCCGCTTCGGTGACCGTGGCCAGCGCATCGGCGCGCAAGGTCACGAATGCATGAGGGGTCTCGCCCCAGCGCGAATCCGGGCGCGCCACCACTGCGGCCTCGACCACCTCGGGGTGCTGATAGAGTACTTCTTCGATCTCCAGCGAGCTGATGTTCTCGCCGCCGGAAATGATGATGTCCTTGGCCCGGTCCTTGATTTCCACGTAGCCATCCGGGTGCAGCACGGCCAGGTCGCCCGTGTGCAGCCAGCCGTTGGCCAATGCGGCCCGGGTGGCCTCTGGGTTGTGCAGGTAGCCTTTCATCACGGTGTTGCCGCGCACCACCAGTTCGCCAAGGGTAAGGCCGTCGGCGGGAACCGGGCGGCCGGTATCTGTATCCAGCACCGTGGCCTCCTCGAGCATCGGGTGGGCGACACCCTGGCGGCTCATGAACTGCGCCCGGGCCTCAAGCGGCAACTCGTCGACCCCCGGCTGCCACAGGCACAATGTACTGGGACCGTAGCTTTCGGTCATGCCATAGGCATGGGTGATGTTGAAGCCACGCGCCTCCATCGCCGCGATGACCGCACTGGGCGGGGCGGCACCGCCAGTGATCACCGACACCGGCACCGGAGGGGCGCTGGCATGCTCGGCGTGGATCAGCATCGACATCACCACGGGGGCGGCGCTCAGGTGAGTCACGGCATGCTCGGCGATGGCGGCGTTGATCGCATCAGGCTGGACCTTGCGCAGACACACGTGGGTGCCACCGGACAAAGTCACCGCCCAGGTATGGCTCCAGCCGTTGCAGTGGAACATCGGCAAGGTCCACAAGTAGACGCTGCGCGGCCCCAACTGGAAGATCAGCGCCCCGGCGCAGGCGTTGAGGTAGGCGCCGCGGTGATGCAGCACCACGCCCTTGGGGTCCCCCGTGGTGCCGGAGGTGTAGTTGATGGCGATCGACTGCCATTCGTTCTGTGGCGCACTCAACGGCCGCGCGGGGTCGCCCTGGGCCAAGAACGCTTCGTAGTCCAGGTCGTGGGCCAAATCGGCGCGCTCGGCCTGATCATCGTCGATGCCCACCAGCAAGGGCGGCGCATCGAGCATGGCCAGCGCCTGATTGGCCACGGCACCGAACTCACGATCGCAGATCAATACCTTGGCCGCGCAGTGACGCAGGATGAAGGCAATGCTGCGCGCCTCCAGGCGGATGTTGATGCACACCAGCACTGCCCTGGCACCGGGCACGCCATAGTGGGCCTCGAGCATTTCCGGGATGTTCGGCGCCAATATCGCCACCCGCTCGCCCGGCTGAACACCGACCCGCTCCAAGGCACTGGCCAGGGCGCGGCTGCGCTCGTGCAACTGACGGTAGCTGTAGCGCCTTGCCCCATAGACCACCGCATCGCGCTGCGGGTACACCTGCGCGGCACGCTTGAGGAACGACAGCGGCGACAGCGGGACATGGTTGGCTTCGTTGGGAGCAAGCTCGTGTTCGAGGGTTGGAACCATCATGGCAGGCACCTCATCGACACATTGCTTAGGTTTTGCACGCACATACCTACCTCCTGTTCTTTTTGTTATTGCGCCACGGCGCGTTACAGGCTGCTGCACAGGTGGCCGCCATCGACCACGATCTCAGCGCCGCTCATCGCCCGCCCGGCATCGCTGGCGAGCAGCAGCAAGGCGCCGTCCAGGTCCGACGGCACGCTGAAGCGGCGGCTTGGGATCCGCGAGCGCAACTTGTCACCGGCCTCGCTGGCCAGGAAGGCCTCGTTCAAATCAGTCATCACGTAGCCGGGCGCCAGGGCGTTCACCCGGATGCCATGGCGCGCCAACTCCAGCGCCATGGCGCGGGTCAGGTGGGCCAGGCCGGCCTTGGCCGCCAGGTAAGGGCCGACGGCGCCGGCCACACGGCTGGCGAGGATCGAGGTGACATTGATCAGGCTGCCCCCCTTCCCCGCCACCACCATGCGCCGGGCGCTTTCCTGGGCCACGGCCCAGGCGCCCTTGAGGTTGGTGTCGAGCACGTGGTCCCAGGTTTGATCATCGCAGGCCAGCAAAGGCTGGCTGTCGCTCACGCCCGCATTGTTGACTAGGACATCCAGCGGGCCGGCGGCATCGAGCACCCGGCAGATGTCCTCACGGCTCGTCACATCGAGGGCAAGGGCCTGCGCCCGCCCTCCGGCCACCTCGATGGCCTCCACCAACGCCTGCAGCGGCGCCTGGCGTCTGGCGGTCACCACCACCGCGGCGCCTGCGGCGGCCAGGGTCATGGCGAAGTGACGGCCCAGGCCGCTGGAGGCCCCGGTCACCAGGGCGCGGCGCCCGTCGAGGGCGAACAGTCGGGCAAGGTTCGGCTGCATCAGTGGGCCTCCAGGCGCTGGTCGAGCAGCTTCTTCGCCAGGCTCATGCGGTGCACTTCGCTCGGGCCGTCATAGATGCGGAACGGGCGAATGTCGCGGAAGATCCGCTCCACCACGGTATCCCCGGTCACCCCGCGGCCACCCAATATCTGGACGCAACGATCGACCACCCGCCACAGCGCCTCGGCGCTTATCACCTTGGCCATGCTCGAATCGACATTGGCGCGCCGGCCCTGATCGAGCACCCAGGCGCAGTGCCAGACCGCCAGGCGCACCACGTGCAAGTCCATCATGTTGTCGGCCAGCATGAAGCCCACGCCCTGATGCTCGCCCAACGGCTTGCCGAAGGCGTCCCGGGTGCGCGCATAGTCGCAGGCGATGTCGTGGGCGCGGCGCGCGGCACCGAGCCAGCGCATGCAATGAGTCAAGCGTGCGGGCGCCAGGCGCACCTGGGCATACCGGAAGCCCTTGCCGATCTCGCCGAGGACATCGCTCGCCGGGATACGCAGGTTGTCGAAACGCAGCTGCCCGTGACCGCCGGTAAAACAGCTGTCCAGCGAGTCCAGCTGACGTTCATGGATGATGCCGTCGCGCTTCATGTCGGTCAGGAACATGGTCGCGGTGCCGTCCTCCATGCGCGCCATGATGATGCCGAAGTCCGCGCCTTCGGCCCCGGTGATCAGCCACTTGCGGCCATTGATCAGGTAGTCGTCGCCATCGCGGGTGGCAGTGGTGCGCAGCATCGACGGATCCGAACCGGAGCCCGGAGCAGGCTCCGTCATGGCGAAGCACGAACGGGCATGGCCCTGGACCAGCGGGCGCAACCAGCGGTCCTTCTGCGCTTCGGTAGCGACCACGTCCATCAGGTGGATATTGCCTTCGTCCGGCGCATGGATATTCAGCGCTACCGGGCCCAGCGGCGAGTAGCCGGCTTCTTCGAAGACGATCGCCTTGGCCACATGGCTCAGTTCCAGACCGCCCATTTCGCGGCTGGCGTGAGGCGTCAGCAAGCCAGCGGCGCGGGCGCAGGCCACCAGGTCCTGGCGCAGTGCGTCGCTGGGGCCGTGGCTGTTCTGGCGGGGGTCGTTCTCGAATGGGATGACCTGTTCGGCAATGAAGTCTCGAGTCTTGGCCTGCAAGGCGAGCAGTTCGTCCGGGAGAGTGAAGTTCATGGCTGTCCTTGTGTGTTCTTGTCTATCGGAAGAATGGGGTGGTCGATGCGGTTTCAGGGCAAGGCCTTGGGGTTGCTGATCGCCAATCGGGCAACGGTGATCTGGCGCAATGTCTCGACCAGGGTGCGCCGGGTTTGCGGGGCGTCATGGCTGCCCTGGCGAATGGCGCGAGCCAGTTGGCGGCGCAGGTCGGGCAATGTCGACGGCGCGTCATCGACCAAGGCGGCCAGACGCGCCTGCTCCTGATCCTCGGCCTGAGCGCCCAGGCGGTTTTCGCGGGCCGCAATGGCCATGGCGTTGGCGATCATCAGGGCCGGGTAACGCAACTCGCCGGGCAGCGCTGGCAGCAGCTGCTCCAGAAGCGTCGCGCGGGCGATCTCGAGCAATTCGTGGGCGTTGGGTTGGGTCATGGCGCTTCGGCTCCGGTCATGTGCAGGATGTCGAGTTCGAGCTCCGGCAACAGCCGGGCTGTCAGTGCCAACTCGAGCGACGGTTCTTCACCGGACAGATGGCGCTGCCCTTGCTGCAAGGCAATCACCGCCCAGCGCAGGGTGGCCATGACTTGCCAGTAGTGGAGCCGACTGCGCTCGATGCACAGCGAAGACACCTCGTGATAACCACGCAGAAAATCCTCCAGCTGGCCAATGCCGCCGGCTTCGAGGTCTGGACGGGTAAAACGCCAGCAACGGGCGGTGAACCAGCCGAGGTCCTCGCAAGGATCTCCCCAGCCGGTGAACTCCCAGTCGAGCACGGCCTCCAGCCCTTCTTCGCTGGCCAGGTAGTTGCCGGTGCGGTAGTCACGGTGCAACAGGCAAAGGGTGCTGCTGCGCGGCGCATGCAGCTCGCACCAGCGCAGGCCCCATTCCAGCACCGGATAGGCATCGGCGAGGGTGTCGAGGTAGCGGCGGTAGGCGTCGATGGTCACCAGGGCCGGCGAGCTGTCCGGAACGGACAGGAAGCCCAGCGTGGCGCACGGCGGGCGGACCTGATGCAGACGCGCCAGGTTGGCGCCAAGCTGCGCCGCCAGTTGCGCCCGGCCCTGAGGACCGGCGCCGGTGCTGAGCGCGCGGCCGGCAGCGCTACCCGGCACATACTCCATCAGGAAGAACACCCGCCCATGCACGCGCACATCGCGGCACAGCCAGAGCGGGCGTGGCACTTTCACGCCGGCCTGGTAAACCACCTGCAGCACGGCGAACTCCTGTTCACGGTCAAGGCTGGCGGGTAGCGCTGAAAGCGCATCGCTGCGCAGTACCCAACGCCGGACACCGGCCCACGGGCCGCCTTCGATCAGCAGGTCCAGCAGCCAGTTTTCCTGGATAGCGCCGCCGCTCAGGCGCTTGCGCGCCTGGATGACCACCCGCGTTGCCGAGGCCTGCTCTCGGATGAACTCGGCCAGGCGGTGATCGTCAGTCATGGCCACGAACGTATCGCTGGCCGGGGAAATCGTTGGTGAACTGCTCATGGGTCTGTAGGCCCTGCCTTTGGTTTCTGGGTTGGCACAAGCCCAAGAGCAAGGCCTGGGCCAACTCTTCAAAAGTCAGCCACAGGCCGCATACAGCCTGGGTTCTGACGCCTCACCGCCGAGCGAAAGTCAGGCTGCTCGTTGCATATTTGCAAGCTATTGATTCATTATCGAAACATTTCAAATATGAACAGGCCCCGTGATGGATGCTCTTGCCTCCCAGGTCGTCGTGCTGATCAGCCACTTGCAGCGCCCCCAACAACGGAGCCGGCTCGCCCATGTGGTGGCCGGGCTCACGACGGACTACCCAGATACTCGTATCGAAGTCCTCGACACCTCGGTGGCTGAAGCACTACAGACCGCCCGAGAATTGGAGCAGGCAGGCAAGGTCGATGTGTTCGTCTGCGCCGGGGCGACCGCCGCCTACCTGCGCAAACACCTGACACGTCCGGTACTGGCGATGCGCGTGGGCAGTGGCGACCTGCTACGGGCATTGGGGCAGGCCCGCGAACGCTCCTCCAAAGTGGCCGTGCTCAGCTACAACCATGTCAACCACGACCTGCAAGCCATGGCCGCGCTCTTCACCGTCCAGGTTCACCAGGCCGCCTACACCTCCCTGGAAGAGGCCCGCCAGGCCGTCGAACAGGCGGCCCAGCTAGGCTGTCGCAGCATCATCGGCTCGTCGACGGTGGTGGAGCTGGCGGAGCAGGCAGGGCTGCATGGCGTGCTGTCGCTGAGCGAAGACACCGCGCGCAAAGCGCTGGAGGAAGCCCTGGGCATTCTCGACACTCAACGCGTCGAGATCGCCAAACGGCGGCATCTGAATGCCGTGCTGCGGCATATCCCCGCCGGCGTAGCAGCGGTCGACAACCAAGGCGTGGTGCAGTCGCTCAACCCTGCCCTTGCGCAGCTGCTGGACCTGCCGGTTAGCGCAGCGCTGGGCCGGCCGCTGCAGCAGCTGTGCCCGGAACTGGACCTGCAGCAGGCGCTGCAGGAAGGCACGGGTGAAGAAAACCGCGTGATGCGGCTCGGCTCGCACGCCGTGGTGAGCAATTTACTGCCTATCCTGGAGAACGGCGAACGTACCGGCCTGGTCCTGACCTGCCAGGACATCACTGTTGTGCAACGTGCCGACCAACGCATCCGATCCACCCGCCGCCCCGGTGCATTCACTGCCCGTTACCGGCTCGACCAGCTCAACGGCAACAGCAAGGCCAACCGCGAGATGCTTCAGTTGGCCAAGCGTTTTGCCACCAGCCATTCGACCATCCTGATTACCGGTGAAAGCGGCACCGGCAAGGAACTGCTCGCCCAGGGAATCCATAACGAAAGCCCGCGCCGGCAAGGCCCCTTCGTCGCCATCAACTGCGCGGCGTTTCCCGAGTCGTTGCTGGAAAGTGAATTGTTCGGCTTCGAGGAAGGCGCCTTCAGCGGCTCGCGCAAAGGTGGCAAGCCAGGCCTGTTCGAAGCGGCACACCGCGGCACGCTGTTCCTCGACGAGATCGGCGACATGCCGGTTTCGCTGCAAACACGCCTGCTGCGCGTGCTGCAAGAGCGCGAAGTCCTGCGCCTGGGCAGCACCGAACCGATTGCCATCGACGTGCGCATCATTGCCGCCACCCACCAGGACCTGCGCAGCGCCATGGACGATGGCGATTTCCGTACCGACCTGTATTTCCGGCTCAACATCCTGCGTCTGCAGACCACCCCGCTGCGAGAGCGCCCTGAGGACATTGCCCTGATCTGCCGGGGCATCAGCCAGCGCCTGCTCGTTCAGGGGCAACCACCGGGAGCTGCAGACATCCCCGCCGCGCTGCTGCCGTACCTTGAACGCTATGCCTGGCCGGGCAATGTCCGGGAACTGGAGAATGTGATCGAGCGCGCGATGCTCTCGGCACGCGAACTGCTTGAGGAACACCGCGTGAACGAGCAGTACCTGGCACGCGTGCTACCTGAACTGTGCGAAGGCCCTCCCCCTTCACCCGCCCGGAAAAAGTCGTCAGGCGAAACGGACCTGCACACCATCGGCAAGGTCGCGCAACTGCGCCATGTAAAGGAAACGTTGGAAAGCTGCCACGGCAACCTCGACGAAGCCGCCCGCCGTCTCGGCATCAGCCGCACAACCTTGTGGCGGCGCTTGCGATCTGCCAATTGAATGAAAGCCCCAATCCCATGTTCAACCCATGACGTCTGGTTGGACAGTCTCAAGGCCCTATACCGTCTAATCATCCGCGAACTGACTGGCTCGACGTACATCGCCGGGTTGCTAGCGATGCTGCTGGACTGTCTGTCTCTACCGCTAACCGGCAAAGCTTGACTCTACCGTAAGGGGCAGACTTTACCCTTGGCACTTCATTACCTGGAGTTTGTCATGAAGCGCAAACGCATGCTCGTAATCCTCGGCCACCCTTCGAACGACAGCTTTTGCGGCGCTGTGTCCGAACGTTATGTCGAGGCTGCCACGCAAGCAGGCCATGAGGTGCGCCTGCTGCGCCTGGATACCCTGGATTTCGATCCGGTCTTGCACGATGGCTATAACCAGATCCAGTTGCTTGAGCCCGATCTGATCAACGCACAGAACGACATTACCTGGGCCGAACACCTGACATTGGTGTACCCGATCTGGTGGGGCGGCATTCCGGCATTGCTCAAGGGGTTCTTCGACCGCGTGTTTCTGCCCGGTTTTGCCTTCAAGTACCGCAAGGGCTCGCCCTTCCCGGATAAGCTGCTCAAGGGCCGCACGGCTCACCTTCTGGTGACCATGGACACGCCGCCGTGGTACTACCGGTGGGTGTATCGCATGCCGGGCCTGCACCAAATGCGCAAGACCACCCTGGAATTCTGCGGCATAAAACCCCTGAAAACCCTGACCTTCGGTCCGGTATTGGGCTCCAAGCCGCAACAGCGTGAAGCCTGGCTCAAACAAGTCCAGGCCGTCGCCAGCCGCTGATCGGCCCCGGTCGGGCCGTGCCCCTGCGCTGCCCAGCCGAGCCGAGCCGCCCTGCTGTGACGCCTTGTTCAGCCTGGCTTCCCACCCCCTGACGCTTGTGCAAAAATGTCGCGCGCCTGTACGAGCACGCGACATCTTTTCGCTTCTGATGCGTCAAAAAAGGGATTTTCATGTACATCGGCAAAGCCGCCCAGCTGTCGGGCACCACCGTCAAAAGCATCCGCCATTACGAAGAAATCGGCCTGCTGCCCCCACCGCAACGCGAAGGCAAGTACCGCATCTACAGCCAGCAAAGCGTAGAGCTGCTGACCTTCATCAAATGCGCTCAGCAACTCGGTTTCAAGCTCAAGGAAATGCAGGCCATTCTGCAGGATCATCGCGGCCAGGAGCTGCCCTGGGATCTGGCCATGCAGGCCATCGATAACAAAAAGCAGGAATTGATGGGGCAGATCCAGGCCTTGCAGCAAGTGCATGACGGCTTGGTTGAGTTTGAGCTGAGCCTCAAGGATGCTCAGATGCAATGCCAGTTCGAACACCTGGAAAAAGCCCGCTGAATCCGCTCCGCCGCCCCTGAACGGCCATGGCGCCCCGCGCCGTTTTTAGCACGCAGGCGCCCCGGCGATTTAGCCTGGCACAGCCCCACCCCCCGGCTGCTCGCCCTCTTGCACGGCTGGCTGCGGCACAATCGAGGCAAAGAACCACGGCGAAATCAGCGTGACCAACAAAATGGTCATGAAGCCGCTGGATGACAGCGCCAGTATCACCAATACCCCCAGGTCAATGACGGGTTTGTAGGCGGAGAACAGCAGCGCGACAAAGCCCATCGAGAAGATCACGACGTTGACCACCGTCGAGCGCCCGACGCCCTGCATGGCCACCAGGATGGCCTCGTCGATCTCGATGCCCTTCTGCACCAGCATCTTGATCCGTGACAGCAGGTGAACGGCGTAATCCACGACGCCCACCACCAGGAACGTCACCAGTGTGGTACCGATGTTCAACTCGATATCCAACAGGTACATGCTGCCGTACACCGTCACCGACGTGGTCAGCAACGTCAGCATGCCGAGGATGCCCAGGCGTACTGACTTGAGCCAGAACATCATCATCAAGGTCACGGCCAGCAACGCCAGCGAGAAGCTCAGCACCTGACCCTGGGTGATTTCCTGCAACACGCCGGTCCATATGTACGGCGTACCGGCATGGGTGACCTGCAGGTTGGCCGGTTTGTTGATGGCCAGCCAGGCGTCCAGTTTATCGAGCATCGCCTGGTAATCGCCCGCCACAGAGGAGGTCATGGTGAACAGCGTCACCGCCTTCGAGTAATCGGCATTGAGCACGTTCTGCAAGTCAGTGCCGCCACCGTTCTCGAACATCATGATGTGTTGTTCGATGAGCGAGTTGCCATCGACATCGAAGGTCTCCGGTTTGCCGTCATCATCGACCACCGTCACCTGCTCCACCGCCTGCGGCACCCGCAGGAAAGCAGGGTTCATGTCGTTGAGCACGAGGTTCATGCGCTTGATGTAGGTCGCCACCGAATAGGTGTAACTCACGTTCGGCTGGGCCTTGATGAACTGGTCCAGACGTTCGAGGAACTGCACGGTTTCAGTGGTCAGCGCGCCACGCGGAGTCTTGGTGTCGAAAGCGATCCAGCCCGGCGATGTACCGGCGACTCCGGCCCGGTTGATGAATTCGTCGGATATCCGCACCGGGCTGTCCTTCTTGAAGTAGGCAATGCCCGAGTCTTCGATATCCACCTTGAACGTGAACACCGTCATCATCGCCAACAACGGCAGGGTCACCAGCAATACCGGCTTGCGCCAGCGAATCAGCCAGGCACAGAACACCACCAGATAGTGGGAGATCAGCGACGCTTTCAGTTGCACTTTGCGCGGGACGGCATCTTTGCCCCAGATCGAAATCCACGCCGGAATCAGTAGCAACGAGATGATCAGCGCCGCCGTCAGGCCGATGGACATGAACACGCCAAAGTTGCGGATGCTGACAATGTTGTTGGTGGTGGAAATCAGGAACGTGGCAATCGTCGTGACCGTTGTCAAAACTACCGGCGTGACCATCAGGCGCTGGGTTTCACGGTTGGCTTCGCGGAAAGACTTACCCGAATTGAGCTGTTCGTAGTACTCGGCCATGACGTGGATCGCGTCGGCACAACAGATGGTGAACAGGAACACCGGCAAGACACTGGTGAGCAAGTCCATGGGCACCCGCAGCAGCGCCATCAGGCCAAGGGTCCAGATGGTGCAGAACAGGATATTGAACAGCGGCAGCACCACGCCCAGTGGTTTGCGAAAGAAGAAAACCAGCAGAGAGGTCACCAGCAGGAACACGATCGGAAACAGCATCGCCAGGTCGTGATCGATGATTTCCTGCTGGGCCGCAATGAAGATCGGCATGCCGGCGATGAACACCTCATCGGTGAACTCCGGGTGGGCGGCCTGGTACTTCGCGATGATCTCGCGGACCTGGTGATAGGCACGCAACTGGGCCTGAGCGTCGTCCTGTTTGGTGCCCAGTTCAGCGACGACCATGGCGACTTTCTTGTCCGCCGAGACGACGCCACCGACCATCTGCTCGTTGCCCATGATCTGTGCTTCGACCTTGATCGGGTCCATATCCAGGGCGTGCAGGGTCTTGTGGATCCATAACTCGCCATCGGCACTCAAGCTGATGTTTTCCAGGTCAGCCATCGAGGCCATTTCCTGGATCGGGTTGAGCCGCTCGGCAAGAAAGCTCAAAAACTGCAGGTCATGGCTGTCCCAGTGCCGGGCAATCCCATGGTCGCGCAGCGCTTTGGCGGCGCCGTAATCGTTCTGCGAAAAACCCTCGGCGAGGATCTGCACCAGCAAACCCTGGGCATCAGGGTCGCCACTGTGCAGGCCGACGATGCGCTGCAGTTCGACACGGTCCTCATCGTTCGCCAGCATCAACTGGCGTATGGCCTGGGACAGCTCGAACTGGGCGTTCAGCGACGTGGTGTTGAAGACACTCACGGGGTTGTTCAGCGCCACCATGACCGAGTCATACGTGCCGGTGAACTCGCGCTGCAGATCAATGATCGTCTTGCGCGCCGGGTGAGTGTCCTTGAGCAGATACGGATTGGTGTCCGACATCAGCGCGCCGAGGGTGTAGGTGAAGTAGGCGGTGATCGCCACCAACACGAACACAATTGCCCGCGCATAGCGCTCGACGAAGTTCAGGTATCTTTCCATGAATGAGGGTTCCAGATGAATCGAGAGCGGCGCTTAGCGGGCAGACACGGCGTATTCCGGCAAGTCGCCGGCTTTCAGCCCGCGCTTGATCGCGGTCTGCGTGAACAGGCGGTCGTCCAGCGCGACGTTGTACTGCAACTGGTTGAAGCGCAGCTGAGAGCGTGTACCGGCGATGAAGTCCTCGGTTTCGCTGAAGGTAATGCTGTCGATCTGGTCGATGGTTTCAGTCTTCAGGGTGCGCATCTGCTTGAACATCACACCTTTTACATCGAAGAAGTCCTGGCGCAGCACCAGTGAGTTCTTCTTGTCAACCCAGACCTTGAGCTTGTTGTAGCCGGTCTTGGCCAGCACGGCGGGCGTCGCCGGCTCACGCTCGATCACGTAGCAATCGCGGCCCTGCAACTGCTCTTCGCCAACCAGCGTTTGGCGATAGTCTTCGGCGCGAATCTTGTCGAGGTCGGCATAGGAGTAGTCGCTACCCATGAACGCCCCGCGTTTGTCGGTGGTGGAAATCCTTCGGGTCTGTCGGCTGACCGGCAAATACATCCATTGGCTGTCTTCGAGGCCCAGGACCTCGCGCGGGTTCTCGATGTGGAACGCGACGTCACGCACATCACTCGGCGCGGAGAAATACATGGTGAATTTGTCGCTGTCCGGGTAATCCTTTTGCAGGTAGCTGAACTCGCGGATGCGCCTGTTACCTTGCTTGTCGATCAGGATCAGGGACACCTGGGACATGAAGCTCTTGCCGTCATCGCGGTCCCGGGCCTGGCGAATGATGTCGTCGGCCGTGCGTGTTTCAGCTGCCATGGCGGCAGCGGCGCTCAGCAGCAGTGCGCTTACAGTCAGGGTCTTGAAGATGGGCAACATGGCGATTTCCTTTTCATTGTTTGAGTGGTTCGCACACCGCACCGGTGTGGTCAGAACAGATAACCGGCGGACAAGCGCACCTGGTCGCGGTTGTCGTACGCACCGAACTGGCGGTCGGGCTTGCCGAAGAACACATCGACTTCGAGCCCCAACTTGAGCCAGTCCACCGGTTTGTAGGTGAAGATCCCCTGAACGAAACTGTCGTCCTGCGCTGGCGGCGACAGGCCAAAAACCAGACGGGTCTTGAGGCGATCCTGGAACTGCGAGCCTTCGGCAGACACGGTGAACAGGTCGTCGCGCTTGCCCTGGACCATGCCGGGCTGCCAGTCGAGCAGCCGCTGATGTTGCCACTGCGTCGAGATCAGCCAGTCCCGCAATAGGTAATCGACGCCCAGCAGCGACTTGGTCATCGCCGTCTGGTCGCTGCCGTAAGCGCGGTAAGGATTGGTGACGCGCCAATTGTCGAAGTAGGCGACTTCACTGCGTACCACGATGCTGTGGCCGGCATCGATGGCCACACCGGCGCCGCCCATGGAATAGCGCGGGAATTGCCGCTCGAGGCGAATCAGGCCCTCTTCGGTCTGGCCTTCGACGGCGTAAACCGGGTCCTGTTGGCGGGCGTTGAGGGCAACGAAGCTGACATCCACCGTGCCGACCCGGCCGTTGGCACTGGCGCCGTAACCGAAGCCACTGTGACCGTCATAACCGGGCCGCGAATCGACCACAAACATCTGCGGATCGGGTGTGGCAAAGATCGGTGCATCGAACTCGCTGCCGACGGCCGGCGCCTGGTTTTTCACAAAATCAGTGATCACCAGTGCTTCCAGCTCCCACTCGGCGACCGGTTGCACCAGGCGAATCATCGGCACGGCGATGCGGCTGTCTTCCAACAGACCGATCACACCCTCGCGATAATCCAGCGGGTTGATCTGATCGAGCACCCGTAATTCATCTGCACGCCCCCACACCACCTGCTGCCAGCCCACCGTCAGCTCGCCGTCACCGACGTAGAGCCCCCAGTACAGGTGCCGCCAATCGGCAGTCGCCCGGTAATCGTCCCGGGCTTGCGCGCTGTATGGGTTGTTGCCGTCATAACGGAAGTCGTAACGGGCTCGGCCCTTGGCCTTGTAGTAGCCGCTGTCCCAGGCATCCTCCAGGCTGAACTTGAGGTACACGGCCTTTTGCGTGACCTGGTCGTCACCGTGCAGACGCACGGCCGTGGCAACGCCGATCTCCGCTTCATGATGCTCCGGCCACCACTCGGCGATCGCCACTGGCGAGCCGAGGCTGACCAGCGCGGCCAAAAGGCCGCGGTTCAATCCCAGTCGAGCCATGGCTACATTCCCAACCCGGCACCGCCGTCGATCATCAGGCTTTGCGCCGTGACACCACTCGCCTGCGGGCTCGCCAGATAACGAACCATGGCCGCCACTTCTTCGCCCTGAATGAAGCGCCGCAGCGGCAACTTCTTCTTGGCATTGCGCAGGATTTGCTCGTGGCTGATCCCGGCGATGCGCGCTTGAGCCGCCAATTCGCCTTGCAACATCGGTGTGTCGATCCAGGCGGGCAGGATGGCATTGACGGTGATTCGCCGTGGCGCCAGGTCCAGCGCCAAGGCTTTGGTCATGCCGATGATGCCGTGCTTGGAGGCGCAGTAAGCGGTGTTGCGGACCTTGCCCGCTCGGCCGAGGATCGACGACATGTTGACGATCCGCCCACCCTCCGCCATCAGTGGCAGGCACAACGAGGTGACGTAAAAGGTGCCGTTGAGGTTGATCGAAATGACCTTGTGCCAGTTGTCGAGGTCTTCGGGTTCGTTCTCGTCGCAGACCCCGGCGCTGTTGACAAGCACATCGACAAAGCCGACCCGGTCGGCCAGGCCCTTGAACAGAAGTTGCAGGCTGGCGAGATCGGCGATGTTCGCTTGATGGGTTTCGATGCGGGCGGCAAATTCGCCCTCGGTGACCCAGCTCTGCAAGGTTGCCAGATCCTGATCGAGCAAGATCAAAAGGTGCTCGGCCTGGGCTGCAAAATTTTCCGCGACGGCGCGGCCAATACCATTGGCCGCGCCGGTAATCACAATCGTGCGTACCTGGCTCATGGCATTTTCAATCCGCCGTTGACGGACAAGACTTCGCCCGTGACGTACAGGCCGCGCTCGGCCAGATACAGCACCGCGTCGGCAATTTCTTCAGGCCGGGCGAACCGTTTGATCAACAGCCGCGACTGGATTTCCTGCTCATGGGCGCCGACCAGGGCTTGGCTCATGTCGGTGCTGACGATGCCGGGCGCCACCGCGTTGACCCGGATGTTACGCGGCGCCAACTCCACCGCCAGTGCGCGTGTCAATGCTTCTACACCGCCTTTGGCGGCGGCGTAGTTGCTCTGGCCCTTGCCGGGCTTTTGCGCGGCCACCGAACTGAGGTTGACGATGCACCCGCTGCGTTGGCGCATCATGCAGGGCAGCACCTGCTGACAGCACAACAACGTGCCGACCAGGTTGGTCTGGATGACCTCGGTGATGTCGCTCAACGATTGCGTGGCGAGCAAACCGTCACGGGTAATACCGGCGTTGTTGACCAACAAGTCGATACGCTCGAAACGTTGCTCGACCCGTTCAAAAAACGCCTGAATGCTCGGCGCTTCCTTGACATCACACTGCACGGCCAGGCACTCCCGGCCGAGCCCTTCGACCTGCGCCTGCAAGGCAGTGGCTGACGCCTCGTCACGGACATAACTGAAGGCAACCTGATAACCCGCGCCGGCCAGGGCCAGCACGATGGCCTTGCCAATGCCGCGACTGCCGCCGGTCACGACAGCTATTTTCTGAGTCATGACCGCTCCTTACAGTGAGTTTTGAGTTTTGAATTGCGCGAGGGTGAAGCCGTGGGTCGCGGCCAGTGCGCGGACCTGCTGAACTTGCTCACGGCTGATATCGCCGTAGGAGCCGTGCTGGCTCATGCCAGACAAGCCCATCAACACCGACTCGGCCATGCACGCATACAGCTGACCTTTTTTCAGATAGGCCCGCACGTTGGGCGCCAGGCCATCGTCGAACGGCGTCTGGACGATGCCGCCGTGCATGTAGAGCACGTCTTCGCGTTGGCTCGGCAGGTCTTGATGGACGTTCAGTGGCACAGCGATATCGCAAATCACGCTGCGCTCGGCAAAATGTTCGGCACCGAGGAACGGCTGAGGCGCATTGGCAGCGCACAGGACAATCCGTGCGCCCTTGATGGTGTCGAGATCGTTGGTGACCGTGATGAAGGCGTTCGCGCCAAGGCGCTCATCCACCAGACGGGCGATGTGCAAACCGAGGTCGGCGTTTTGGCCATGTGAGTGCAACACGCCACGAAAACCATCAAGGTTCAGCAGTCGCTGCGCCAACCGGTCGTGTTCGGCCGTGCCTTTGAGGATCGAACGGGCCGCGTCGGCGTAGATCTGTTGCGCGGTTTTCTCCAGGCGCCGAACCGAGCCGTCACGACCGCTGCCAATCAGGATCAGGTGATCGACGGTGGCGGACAGCACCGAGGCATAGGTCGACGCAACGTTACCGGCGGCACCGACAACGGCAGCGGTTTGCTCGCGCAGTGCCAGACCTTGCTGTACACAGCCTTGCTCGATGGCTTCGAGCCCCATGCCGATGGTCAGGGCGTTGCCGGACGTCAGCGCCATGTCGGCAATCTTCAGCGCCTGACAATTGTTGGTGACGATCGAGGTGTACATCCCGAGGCCGGCGATGCTGCAGCCATCGGCGCGGGCATCGGTGACACGCCTGCCGACTTCTTCGCGAATGCTGTCCAGGTCACCGCTGCGGATGTACTCGGCCATGGCATCCGAATCCATGCACAGCGGGTACAACGTGAACTCCACCGCCATGCCGAGGCGCGACCGAATGATCACCGGGCCGACTGGCACAGCGCGGCGTTCAGGCTTGGTGCGATTGATGAACGTGCGTTTTTGTTCCGGGCTCAGGGCTGCCAGCGAGGGATCGACGTCACCGAGGATATCGGCATCGATCAGGTGGTTGATGAACGCTACCCGAGCGACGACTTCGACCTTGGCATCCCTGTTTTCAACGGGCTCGGCCACCCGAAAATCGTCCTGACGGGCTGGCACGGCGGGCATCGAGTCCGCGCAGATACCCGCCGCCAACGGCAACGCATCGCCACGGCGCAGCATGTCGCAGACCCGTTGCAGGGCAGCGATCAGCCCGTCGATTTCGCCCAGGGTGATACAGGCTGGCGGCTCCAGGCGAATCACATTGGAGTTGCTGCCCGACGGTGCTACCCGCAACGCTTCGAATTGCAACAGGTAACCGGCGATCAAGTAACCCAAGGCATCGTTGTACTGCGCCGACGCCTGTACCAGCGAGCTGCTGACACTCAAGTCGTGCAATTCCAGCCCCACCAGCAAGCCACGCCCGCGCACATCGGCGATCACATCCGGATAGGCCATCTTCAGCTCATTGAGCGAGGCTTTGAGGTAGGCGCCCTTGGTGCGTATGTCTTTGAGCATCGCGTCGTCATTGGCGAACAACCGGCGCAATGCCGACAGCGCGATATGGCAGGACGGATCGTCCTCGGCGAAGGTCGAGCTGTGGATGTAGCTGAACTCGCCTTCGTAGTGGCTGCTGCGGATCACCGTCGCGGCGATTTTCATCAAGCCGCCGCCGAGGGCCTTGGACAGGCAGTAATAGTCGCCTTGCAGGTTGAACTGGCTGCTGGCAAGAAACGTCCCGGCGCGACCAAAGCCCGACTGCACTTCATCGACCACCAGCGGGCATTGTTGCTCGTTACACAGTTTGCGCAGCCCCAGATAGAACTCGGCCGCGAACTCGTTGATACCGCCTTCGCCCTGAATCGGTTCCATCAACACGGCGGTAATCGCACTGAACGGCAGTTGCAGCACGTGCAGGTGTTCGCCGTCCCATTGCAGGCTCAACCAATGGTGCGTGTGCCGGGCCGGCAATGCCTGCAACTGATGGGGCTGCTGTGGGTCGATGAACTCGACGTTCAGACCAAAACGGGCAAACGGTGCGCGGTACTGGCGGCCATAGGTCAGTTGCACGGTATTGACCAATTTGCCGTGGAAGCTGCCGCGCAGGGCGACGAATACCGGTTCGATGTGCAACTGCGCCAGGTTGTGTTGGCGAACGGCTTCAACCACCTGACGCAAGGTCACGCTGTTAAGGGTGGTCGGCAGGACACCTGCAGGCAGGTCGAGGTCGGCCACCTCCAGTTCGCAGTAAGCGTGTTCGCTGGCGGTCAGGCTGGCCAGGGTGAAATCGATGTCGTCGAACTGCTTTTGCAGGCTCTTCTGGCGACGGAACTCCGCGTGCTTGACGGCGATTTCCACCGCCTCCGCGCCACTGTTGGAGAAAGTCGAAACATAACGTTCGGTGTTCTTCAGTTCGCGATTGAAGGCGTCGCTGAGCGCTCGCCCCAATTGCCCGGCCGCACCGCGGATCGACATTTGTGCGTTGAACGGCACGTCGCTGCGCAGCAGCGCACATAGCTGATCGACAAACTGTGGGTCGTTGTGGCCGAACAGTGCCGCACCGTAACCGCCGAGAAAGTCGGTGACCGCGACCATGTCGCCCTTGGGGTTGCGGTAGAACAACTGGCTACCGAGGGCGCGCTCAAATTGACACTCAAGGCCCAGTGCCTGGAGCAGGCCGACGAATTTGGGCCGAACGAAATCGCGATAATCCATGACAGTCATATCCCTTGAAAGAAAAAAGAGGCGGTAGTCAGCGGCAGTCCTGAGTGGCCTTTGCGCTGTAGAGCACTTGATAGGCGGCGCTGAATCCGTTGTCGTCGCGGTTCAGCACCAGGCAGCGCGCAAGGCTCGCGGCGTGAGGCGCGCCCTGGATAAACGGCAGGTTCGCCACTGGTTGCTGCAAACCGGCAATCGGCGGCACGCTTTGGGCCTGCAATGCGCAACGCGCAAGCATCAGATCCACCAGGCTCGGCGCCGCGCTGAGAATGCCGTTGATCGCCAAACCGCTGGTGATGTGCGAGGCGCGCGCAAGGGCCAGCGTCTGGCACAACACGCGGTCTTTGTGCGCATCGCCGGTGCCGCTGCACACCAACACATCGGTTGGGCTGTCGGGCAGGCTCAAGCGACCGAGGGTGGCATGGGCCGTCATGTCGGCGAGGCACGCCTGAGGACCGGCCGGCAGGTCTTCGCGCCGGCGCAGCACCAACGCTGCCGCGCCCTCCCCGGCAATGCCGCCGGTGCCCCGAAGGTCAAACGGCAGCAGCGTGTTCGAGCCGTTGGCGCTGATGACACCCGCCTGGACCAACCCGGACAGCGCCAGGGCATCCAGCTCGCTGCCCGCGCCGACAACGATTGCCGCGTCAATGCGGCCAGCCTGCAAAGCGGCCGTAGCCTCACGCAAGGCTGCCAGGTTGCCGGCGACACCTTGCATATAGGCGTTGCACTCACCCACCAGTTTCAGCGCCAGGCTGGTGACACCCAGCAAGCAGTTGCTCAAGCCTTTGAGCACCAGAAAAGGGTCCTGGGCACGGTCTTGCAGGATCCGTTTGGCGAACGCTGCCATGTCGGCGACGCCGTCCTGCCGACAGCCGAGCAACAACTCGGCATAGGATTCCAGAGACGGATGGGTGTAGCCGCCCTGACAGCAATACAAACCGAAACGGACATCCGGCGGCTCACCGGCCAGGCCGGCTTCTTCCAATGCCTGACGTACCGCGCTGACACCCCAGATCACTGCCGGCGTGCAGTAACGCTGGAGGTTTTGCGCAAGGTCTTGTCGGCTGCGTTGGTGGTCCTGATCCTGAATTTGCCCGAACGCCACTACGCGTTCGCTGCTGAACCGTCGGGCGTTCAGCGCCGTAATTGCACTACGCCCTTCGGTTGCGGCCGCCCAGAAAGACTCGACACCCCAGCCGCTGGGCAACACGCAACCCGCACCGGCAATCGCGACCGCCTGTTTCATCGCGGCGCCTCCCGGTACTTGCCCAGCGCCAGTGAAGTGTTGAGGCCGCCGAAACCGAAGGAGTTGCTCAGGGCAACGTCGACCTTGCGCTTGACCGCTTGAAGGGCGCAGTAGTCGAGGTCGCATTGTTCGTCGGCATCCTGCAGGTTCAGGGTCGGCGTGACCCGATCATCCCGGCAGGCCAGGGCCGTGAGCATGAACTCCGGTGCTCCGGCGGCCGCAATCAGGTGGCCGAACTGGGATTTGTTGGCCGTCACCAGCAACCGCCGATAATGTTCGCGCTCGGCGAACAGGGTCTTGATCGCCAGGGTTTCGGCGGCATCGTTGAGGGGTGTCGAGGTACCGTGGGCATTGATCAGGTCGACCTGTTGCGGCGCCAGCCCGGCATCCGTCAGGGCCGCCTGCATCGCCAGCACCGCGCCACAGCCCTGCGGGTCGGGGGCGGTGATTTTGTAGGCATCCAGGCTGCTGCCGAAACCCAGCACTTCGGCGTACGGCGTGGCCCCTCGGGCGAGCGCCCGTTCGAGGGTTTCGAGCACGACAAAACCACCGCCTTCACCCGCAATCAAGCCACTGCGATGGCGGTCGAACGGCCGACACAGTTCGGTGCCCCAACGCTGCTCGCTGCTGGCGGCGCCGAGCAGATACAGCGCGGTCATGGTGTCCAGGCTCAGCACCGAATCGGCGCCCCCGGCAATGGCCAGCTCGACCTCGCCGCGACGGATCATCTGGAATGCATTGCCGATGGCCTGGGACGCTCCCGCGCAGGCGCTGCTGACATTGATCACCGGGCCTTCACTGCCGATGCCATCGGCAATCACCCGCGCAAGGCGGTCGTTGCTCTGACACAGTGAACTGTCAGGATCGACCTGCGCCTGTCGCGCCATCAATTGAGCCCAGGACGGCGCCTGCGCCGGGTTATCCGCCAGGCTGAGCAGCATGTCCTGCAAACGATGAGCAGGTGCGCCGGACGCTGACAATACCGCCGCGCCACGCAACTGTTCGGGGCTCAGACCACTATCGGCAATGGCTTGGGTGGCCGCGACCCAACCAAAGCGGGTGCGTTTTTCCAGCGACAATCCCCAAGCCGGATGGTCTTTCAAGTGTGCCGGCATCAAGCCCATATCCACGGGCGCTGCGTAACGCACGGGGAACGCACCCGCCTCGACGCCTTCCGGTTGCCATGGCCGAATGCAATGCTCGCCGGCCAACATGCTTTGCCACATGGACTGCCACTCGAAACCGAAGCCGGTGACGGCGCCCATACCCGTGATCACGATCCGTGTGGGGCTCATGGGTAACGCTCCATTGTCTCTGTGTCCGACGACGTTCTGGCCAGCAGCACCGCGCCCCAATGCCCGCCTCGGCTATGGTCGAGCAACAGCGTGTAACGGCGGCAATCCAGTGCCCAGGTCACAGCGATTTCGCTGAGCAAGGCGCTGGCGCCCAAGTCACCTAGCAACGCCTTGGAGTGTTCGAGGGTGTGCCCCGATACGGTAAACAACGCGGCAATCTGCGGATCCTGTGCATCGGCGACGACTTGCCCGACATCGCTGAGGCACAGTTTTTCGTTGCTCAAAGCACGCTCAATGACGTCGCGACCAACCGCCAGTCCACGCTCGGGTTGCGCGCTGTAACCCCGGGCAAACCCGGCAATACGCAACGCAGATTGAGCACCGCTGCCCGGGTTGGTCGTCAGCAACAGTGCTGCAGCACCTTCGCCGAAAACCCACGGGCCGGGGTTCACAGGTGGGTGAGTAGCGTCACGCAGGTACAACGCCGGGGTGATGTTCGGACTGCTGCTGACGACGACGGCAGCATCGGCACGGCCTTCGCTCAGATGGGCAGCGGCCTCCATCAAAGCATCCAGCCCCGCATTGCCCTGGGAGCAAAAACCACCCATGGGCCCCTTGCACCGCAAGGCCTCAGCCGCGTGGGCCATGACGCTGCTGTTGAGCATCATCAGCGCATGCAGCGGCGGTGTGTGGGCAAAGAATTGCGCCAACAGATCTGCCGGTTGTGCGCCAATGGCCTGCACTGCATCCCAGCACGAGCTGGGGCCATCCACTTCCGGAATGGCAGCGGTCAATGCGATCCGCTCGTCGGGCAGCTCCAGCCCACGCAAGGTCTCGGCGAGACGGCCGGCGCAATACAGCAGGCGCGCGCCCTGAGGCTCGAGGCTGCGGGACAGTTTGCGGTCGTACACACCCGCCGGCAAGGCGGGCGCTGCAACACAATGGGCCAGACGTGCCGGGTCGAAATCCAGCGGTTGCGCGGCCTGAGGTTGACTGTCACGAGGCGCACATTCAGTACCGGCGGCGTTGAGTACCGACGCAGCAGTGATATAAACAGCGGTTGAATTGGATCTGGTCATGTCATGCCCTGCCCAGCACCAACGAACTGTTCACGCCACCAAACCCGAAGGAGTTGGAAAGCACGACATTGATCGGTTGCTGCAACGGTTCACAAAGGAATTTCAACGCCGGAAATTCGGATTTTTCCGGCTGAAAATTGAGGGTCGGCAAGGCCACGCCCAACTGAATGCTCATCAACGACAGCACCGCCTCAATGGCACCGCTGCCGGCCAACGAATGCCCTACGGCAGATTTGTTGGCGGTGAACGTCATCTGCTCCAGGGTTTCGCCGAAGACCTGCGCCAGGCCCAGGGCCTCGCAACGGTCATTGGCTTGTGTCGACGTACCGTGAACATTCACATGGTCCACAGCCGCACTGGTCAGTTCGGCATCGGCCAGGGCCGCCGCCATGCAGGCGGCATACTTGCTGCCGTCGCGGCTGCTGGAGGTGATTTTCTCTGCCTCGCACAGATTCGCGTAACCCAGCACCCGGCCCAGCGAACAGGCCTGACGACGCTCGGCATGTTCGCGGGATTCCAGCACCAACAGCGCCGCCCCTTCACTCAGCACAAAACCGCAGCGGTCCGGCATGAACGGCCGGCTCTGTTCTTGTGGGGAAAAGTCCACGCGCTGGCAGAGTGCGCCCAGCCCATCAAAGCTGTAGTAGGACAATTCATGGGCCATCAACTCCACCGCGCCACACAACGCCAGGTCGATCTCGCCACGGGCGATCGCTCGATAGGCGCTGCCGATGGCCATAGTGCCGGCGGCACAGGCATCGGAATGTGTGGAGATATGGTCACGGACACCCAGCCATTCGGCGAGATGGCGGGTTTGCTGATCAACCCGCCGGGCAAACGCCCCACCGCTGAGGGTGTGGTTATCCAGGAACTGGTCGAGATCGACCCGCCCCTGATCGTCCATGTAACGGCTGGCGTCCCGCAAATCACCGCTCACGCAATGTTTGTTGGCCCCGACGAAAATACCGCTGGCGACTCGGGCAAAAGCGCCGTCGGCCAACCCGGCATGGGCCAGCGCCTGACGGGCCACGTAATGCGCCAGCCATTCCTGGCGGGAGGTGGTCTGCAGGTCGCCCGGAAAGGCCGCCGCGATGACCTGCCATTGTTGCTCATCGATAAATCCGGCCGCCGGGTTCGCAAACCCCAGTTCGACAAACGCCGGGTGCTGGCCAATGCAGGAACGGTTTTCGCTGATCGTCGTGAACAGCGAGGCCGCATCCAGTGCCGTGGGAGCCACCAGTCCATAGCCGGTGACCAGAACCTCTCGGGCCTGCATCAAGCCACCCCCTACGCCGAAGCCTTCAACTGGGTGGCCGCGTACTGCTCAACCAACAGACGCGAGATCGAGTCACCGTCCAGAGGGGTCAGGCGAGCACTGCAACCGCCACACACCACTTGCTGGCGTTCATTGAGTTGGGCATGAACCGCGCCACACTCAGGGCAGGTTTCGGGGAGGTGGTTGAACACGTTATGGCATTGCTGCGCCCAGTTCCGCACGGTGGTGGCCGAGAAGACATCGCCCGGCTGCATGCCCACGTGCAGCTGGCCCGGCGCATAAGCGCTGAGGCTCTGCTCCAGCAAGGCCACGCCGTCCTGCGTGATTCGGCCTTTTTCGATAAACCGGGTGGCGTCGCCGAACACCGCTACCGCGTGATCCAGCACGCTGGTTTTCGGCAAGGTGCAACCGTACTGACGGCCCAGCTGGAAGCTCAGGTCGACGATGTCCAGCGAGTCGGCGCTGAGGTCGTCAACGATACTGCTGTGCTCTGTCACGTCGCCCCTGTCCAACACCAGCAACTGCGCAAGAATCTCCTGTGTACTGCTGATAACGCTGTCCAGTTCCAACGGATTATTCATTGATTGTTTCCCTACAAAAGCCGCATTGAATGAATAAAGTCATCGGGCCGAAAAAACTGTTTTCAGGCCAGATCTATCGAGGGCCGGGAGTCTAAAGTCTCCCCCTAAGGGGAGAGTCAACGTGCCATCAGTGCTTTTTGTGGGAAATCCCGACGCACCCTGAAACCTTTGATTTATGCAGCTCAATGGGGCTTGGAGAGGAATTGTAAGATGACAAAAATCGATTGCTTGAAACAGTACGATAGTTCCAGAAATGGGGTGTCACCGTACCCGCAAGCGGCGCCCTGAGTGCTTCAAACCATGAAGGACAAGGCGCCCGTCAGCAGTGCCAGCGCAGTGATCACCAGCGAGGTGAGCACCGCCCATTTCACGGTGGCTTTCTGGAAGTCGCCGATGTCGCGGTCGACCATGCCCACCAGCAGCAGGGTCGAGGCTACCAATGGGCTCATCAGGTGCACCGGCTGCCCCAGCACCGAGGCGCGGGCGATTTCCACCGGGTCGATGCCGTACGCGGCCGCGGCATTGGCCAGGATCGGCACAACGCCGAAGTAGTACGCGTCATTGGACAGCACAAAGGTCAGCGGCATGCTGGTCAGCGCCACCACCAGCGGGAACCAGTGGCTCCACGCTTCCGGAATCCAGTCCACCAGCGTCTGGGCCAATGCATCGACCATCTTGGTACCCGAGAAAATACCGGCAAAGATGCCCGCGGCGAACACCAGCAGCACCACCGTCATGGCGTTGCCCGAATGGGC